>JBILWM010000126.1:0-6691 GCA_044369905.1 Terrimicrobiaceae bacterium
CATCCCACTGGCAAACCCGCTCGATCCGGTAGGCGCGCCAGCGGATCTTCACCTCGGGCGCCAACTGGCAGAGCAGACGATCGCCGATCATGGCCTGCCCCGTCATTTCGCCGCTGGCACTGAAGGGCGGGAAAATCGGGTGCTTGATCGCGCAGAGATCGGCCTCGGCTTGGACCGATCCCTTGTCGTTCGTGAGTCCCGGCATTGCGGCAAGCACACTGCGGCGACGCTTCATCCAGGCGGTGGTGAGTTGATCGAGTGTGTAGGGAGACATGTTGGTTTTTTTCATGAGTTTTGTTTCGGGATTTCTCGAGGAGCAGGGCTGCTGCTCCTCAAGAAAAATCTGCCGTTCTCTGCGCTTGCTTTATTCAGCCGCTTCCGTGCTTTGAATGCGGATCGCAGAGATCGATCCGACCGGAGTCGCGTAGGACGCAGTTGTCGGGCCGCCGATGCAGATTCCAGGCGCGCTAATGGCTGGAGATCCGGAGCTTACTTCATGGGATTCGCCGTTGATTTCCACCGAGAGCATTTTCCCCTCTTTAATCAGGCTGATTTTGTAAGGTTTTTTGGGCTCTAAAACAATGCCTTCGAGATTTGCATCAAAATGTTTCAACTGAATAATTCTGACCCCGCTTTTAAATTGCTTCATCACTCGAAGCGACCCGCGCTCGGTTCCACCGATTTCCAGCAAAACAGCTGCGGACACCGTTTCAAAGGTCACTTCCATATCAATCCGCCAGGATTTTCGCCCGACCAGACTATTGAATTCGGTGTTCTGAAGATAACCTCTCAAATCGGGTTTCATATTGGGGAACTCGACCATGAGCGGGTATTTGGAAGAACTCTCATAGACGCTCTCTTTGTAAACCATCGGTGAATCCAAATCCTTGGGGGTTGGGGTTAGCGGCCATACATTTGCAGGCATGGATTCGGCGGAAACGACGGGTGCGCCGGAGGTGGTTGGTTTTCCAGAGTCCGTCGCAAAAGTCCATGCAGCAATTTCCTCTGCAAAGGAACCGGTTGCTGGAACAAGGATGGCTGCGCCAAGGAGCAGGCCGCGTTTAAGTGGCGAGGGAAGCAATCTTGCGGTGATGGTTTTCTCTATTTTCATTTTCAGGTTTTATTGGGGTTTGGGGTTGTTGTTGTGTTGTGAGGGAAAATTGAGGGCGAGTTGATTCATGGTGGCGCGCTGGCGATCCTCCACGATGGCGCGTGCCGTTGCGCTGCGTCGGCGGGCTTCATCGAGGTTTCTGGCCCACGCCAGGGCGGCGGTGGGAAAGCGTTCGCGGTCGTCCGCTTGGTCGAAGTCGAAAAGCCAGTCTCCAAGCCCGATATCTTGCCACATGAATCCCTTGCTCGTCTGCTCGGCCCAGCGCACGACCATCGCTGGGATGCCGTTGCCGATGCACATGATCGGGCTGTGCATTTCATGACCGAAAAGGCCGGCACTGCGCACAAAGGTGGAAAGCGCTTCGTCGGTAAGCCAGTAATTTTCGCGCCAAACCACGCGCTCGCGGACATCGGCAGGCAATTTTTCCAAAAGCATTTCCTTGGCGACTTCCATCTGCGTCTGGTCCTCGGGGCAGAGGAGAATCTTGAGATCGGTCTCGCGAATGATCCGCTCGATGGCGGCGCGCAGCGGCGCGTGGTCCTGTTCCTTGAGAGCCTCGTTGCGGGCGTTTTTCGCAGGGTCAAGTGCGGCATTCCTTGAAGGAATGCGCCAGTAGGGAGTGAGGCGGAAGCGGCCGATGCAGCAGAGGAATTTCCCATCTTCCAATCCATGCTGGCGCAAAAATTCGACAGCGGGCGGGTCATTGCGCAAGTCGACTCCGAACGCGCCGTCGGGACCGAACCCCATCACCGGGCTGCGCACACCGCGTTCCGTGGCCAGGTCGAGCGAGACCGAGTCGCGGAAATAGACGAAGCGCGCTTCGGAAAGCAATTCCACCACACGCTCGGTGGCGTGCTCGGGCGGGAGTGTGATGCCATAGACCCCGTAAGGTTTACCGGTGCGCTCCCGCCACAGTTCAATACTGGCCGCCTCCACCAGATAAGGACCGGAGCCGTGCAGAAGAAAATCGCACTCGGCAAAGGCGGCATCGAGTTCCTCCTCCGTCTGCACGAATCGCACACGCGGGAAACGCCGACGCAGCATCTCCTCGACACCATTGCCGATATCGCAAGGCCAGAGACTCAGCTCCACCTCCGGTAAATGTTTTTCCAACAGGGCGAGCAGGCCCGGCGTGTGGCCGATGTCGCCGATATTTACTGTCTGCCAGGAGGAGCGAATGAGGATGCGAGGCATGGTGATTTTTAATGGATTGCTAATGGAAATTTCATTCTATGCGAGGCTTCCAATTTATCTGGTTGGATGAGGCTCAAGCATCCGGCTGGCCAAAAGCTTTGCCACCGGGTTGGTCTTGGTGCGGTTGTGAAGATCGAGCTGGCAGATGATCCAGCTGCCTTTTCCTTCCTGTTTCGTGGCAAGCGCGTGCACGGGGCCCCACGGGGTCGCCCAGGCACCATTTCCGGAGAGGATCGCTGACTCCCAGCCTTCGGCTTTGAAGGTTGTGTGCAGGAAGGGCGAGACATAGCCGAGGTCTTCGTCGAACCAGAATTTGACGCTATTCGGCTCCAGTCCCTCGACCAGTGCATGACCGGTGTCGCGGTTGGCAAAATGCACGGAAAACATGCCGCAATTGGAAAACTCGATTTCCTCGCCGGCGAGGCGATGTTTTCCCTCTCCGACTCCCAGAAAAATACAGCGCGCGCCGTTGCGCACCGCAGCGGCGATTTCCGCTTCGTGGGCGGCGTAGAGAGCCAGATCATCGATGAGGATGACGGAAGCCGTTGCCAATTGATCGATCTTCGCGACCCGAAGGTTCAGGGCCTGCGCGAGTCGGTCGGCCTTGCCCGTCGGTTGGCCGATGATGACCGTTTCCAGCGGCGGCAGGGCGGGCACTTGTGGATGTATCTTGAAGGTTTGCTGCGTGCTCTGGATCGTGCGTCCATCGCGATCGATCAAAGCGGCCTCGACCACCACAGCGCCGGTTTCCTGCGGCGCATGGAATGCCGCTATGCCCTGGAAGCTTGATTCCATTGGTACGATGACCGCAGGGGCCGAGCCTCCCTCGAGAGTCCGCTCACCCTGGCGAATGCGCCAAGCGAGACGCGCGCCTTCGGGAACTTCGTGCGAGTCGTTGCAGACCCAGATTTCGATCGGCATCGTTTCGCCGGCAAAAAAGCGGTCACGGTCGCAGCGCAGGCTGATCATCAGCGGAGCGCAGGCGTCGCGGTAGGCGTAGAAGGCGAGTTTCGCGCGACGCTCGCAGTCCATGATCGTCTTCATCCATCCCGAGGGGAAGGCGTCGATGAAAAGATGCACGGCAAAGCTGTTGATGTGATTGTTTCGGCGGAAGGCCTCTGTCATCAGGCGCACGCCCCAGGCCTGATGCGCTTGACTGGTGGCGATCCATTCGCCGACCGACTTTGCGGTTTCAAACCACATGTAGTGGAAGCGCCCGCTCTGGGCTCTCACGATCGAAGTCGGGCTCCAGGTCTTTTCCTCTTCTGGAGTCCATGGCAGCCACTCGCGGGGATAGGACTTCCGCATGAGCGATTCGTCTTCGAGGCCCTCGGCACCGAATTCGCCGCAGGCATACATCCAGCCGGGTTTCACCTCGAGCCAATAGCCCTTGTGCAGCCTGCCGAGGTCGAGGCCGTGGCCGTTATACCAGATATTGTAGCAGTGGTTGTCGGGGAGCGATGCGCAGGGTGGATCGTAATCGCCATCCACATGTTTGATGACCCGGTCGGGGTTTTCCAAACGGATCACGCGGTCGGCGCACTCGAAGAACGATTCCATTTCAAAGCGCTGCAGGTGCCGCTCGGGCTTGCCATGGGCGTTTTGGAAGGGCTCGTTGATGTAGGTGACCATGATGCTGGCCGGGCTGTTGCGCACGAGGCGCTCCATTTCCGCCGCTTGGCGAATGGCCTCGCAGACCGTGTTGCGGCGCACTACCCCGAAGAAAGGCAGGTCGCTCTGCAGCATGAGGCCGAGCATGTCGGCGTAGTCATAGATTTCCGACTGCACCGGGCGCTGCGTGAGACGCAGGAAATTCATGTTGCAGACCTTCGCCAGCAGGAGGTCCTCGACGAGTTGATCGAAGTCGCCGCGCATCACGCATTGCTGCTCGTGGCCCATCGTGTTGGCCCCGCGCAGGCGGATTTCGCGGCCATTCAGATAGAGGCGGCCCTTTGGCGTGGATTCCTCGTCGATGCGGAAAGAGCGCATGCCAAAATGGCGTGAGGACGCGTCGAGCAACTTGCCCTCGGTATCGCGCAACACCGCGTGCAATTCGTAGAGCCAAGGCGTGTCGAGTTCCCAGTCGCGCAGGCCCTCGGCCTTCACCGTGACGCGGTAGAAATTCACTCCCGGTCCGGCGGGGTTGATGCCTTCGAGTTTCTGATCCTTGCAGACCGTGGTCTCGAAATTGCGGCCAAAGATCGAAAAGGAAATCTCCACCGGTTCATTGCCGGTCGTGCAATTCCAGACCTCGAAGGTGAGATCGAGCAAGCCCTCCTCGCGGCGCGGGCGGATGAAGAGATCGTGGAAATGCTGCGGCGCGCGCGCTTCGATCCGCACGGCTTGGTAGATTCCCATTCCCGGTGGGCAGTGGTGCCAGCCTACGGCGGGATCATCATAGCCCGGACCTGTGCAGGCGTAAATTTTGTCACCCTGCTCGGAGGTATTGGTCCAGCTGATGTTGCTCAACTGGATCGCGTCGTTCTCGACCTTTACGACCAGCGTGTTGATGCCGGCGCGCAGCGACTTGGTGATCTCGAACTCAAAAGGCGCGAAAAACCCTTCGTGCGAGCCATGGTAGTTGCCGTTTACGAAGACATGGGCCTTGTAGTCCACGCCTTTGAAGCAGAGAAACACAGCGCCCGGAGCGGCGAAATCTGCCGGCAATTCAAATTCCCCCCGGTAGTAGGTCGTCGCACGGCCCAGCGGACCGCCATAATGCGGGATTGTGACCGTTTCCCATGAACCCTGAGCGCCCAGCACGCTGGAAAAATCCGCCGCGTCCGCATCCGTGCCGATCCGCCAGGAAAAGCTCTCGAGCGGAACGGTCGCGCGCCTCATCGGCAGGGCCGGAGCCAGCTGCTGCATGAAGGGAGCGAAGGTTTTCTTCAATGCATCCAAGTCGGCCCGCACCGCCTCCGGCGTGTCGCGCAAGGGGAGGGGAGTGAAAAAATCCCTTCCCTCGGCGGACTCCACCGGCAGTGATGTCGGCGGCAATACGGGTGGTTCAGGCACCAGCAGACCGGCTGTGCGGTCGGTGGGTTTCGAGGCGGCAATGAGGGCGAACTGGTCGGCTCCTCCGGTGTTCTTAGCGGGTTTCTCGCTCATTTTCCTTTCTGCACAGCGGCGTCGAGTTTGACCAAGAGGTCGGCCACCTGCGCCCTGAAGTCGGCGAGCATCTGGCCATCGACTTTTTCGTGGAGGCTGACTCCGGTTCCGTGGAATTGCTTCGGTGCCTCGTTGATCAGCTTGCTGGCCGTTTGCCATGCCGTGCGTGTGGCTTCATCAAGTTGCCCTTGTTTTTCTGCCAAGGCCTTGACGCGGCTTTCCAGCATCTCGAGATACTTCACATCATCGGCACCCTCACGGACCCCAGCCAATTGGCGGGTTGGCACAGGCGCTGTTTCGCCCGGATAGGCATAACTCTGCTTGCGGTAGCCGTGCGGGTTCTGACCCCAATCATCCCAGCCTTCGCCTTTGTGAACGAGTTGATAAATCCATGATGCTGCCCCCGTGTAGCCGCCATACCAAACGAAGAGGCCAGCGAAGAGACGATCATAGGTCGGATGTTCCTCGGGGTGGGTATAGAGCCATGCCTCTCCCGGGAGCGGAATCTTGCGGCGCTGGGCGCCGATCACTGCGCTGGCAGCGTCGAGATTCGCTACGGCCAGGATGTCCTTGATCGTTTCCGCCGCAGGCAGCGTGATGGCCGAACAAATCTGAAAGTCCGCCTGAGTCGCCCACTCGCAGATGAGTTTTTGGATTCTCATTTTCTTCCCGGTGGGATCATAGCCCGGTTCATCGAGCCCGTAGACATACGCGTGCTCGAAGCCCAATTCGTTGGCAATCTGGGTGTAGCCTTTGCCGAAGAGTGTCCAATTGTGCTGGAAGACGGGCGATGCGGTCAATTCCTCGTAGGTGCGGCGGTAGAGCGTATCGATCGGCTTGGTGTGCCAACTGCCCCCGGCAAGCACGGTGCGTCCGGTGAGGCCGTATTTTTTCCGAAGCTCCAAGGCTTTTCGGATGTTCGAGAAGTCATATTCCGTGACCATCCCGTCAGCAGATTGTTTGTGCTCGGCGCCGTCTTGGACAAACACGCTGGTCAAGCCGTATTCCGACATCAACTTCAGATCGGCTTCATACCTTCGGTCCGTCTTCTCGATGACAGCCGGGTCTTTAGTGACCCCGCCCACCATGCCTTTTCCGAGCAGGCCGTAGTAGTAAAAGGTGAAGGTGAACTTGCCCCTCTCCATCGTCAGCGGGAGCACCTGCACTTGCAGCGGAACCGTGGCGACCTCCGCACCGTTGGAGGCGATGCGCACCGTTCCCTCGTAGAGGCCCGGGGCTTGGTCCTTCGGCACCTTCACCGTGAGCCAAAATTGGCGG
>JBILWM010000048.1:0-21649 GCA_044369905.1 Terrimicrobiaceae bacterium
CTTCCACTGCATCGGGCGGAGGTGACGGATGTCTTTTACACTCCCACCGTGCCCCGACCCAATTATCCCGCGTTTATTGTGAAATCAAATACACCTGATTCCTCGTGATTATCTCGGCGCGGGACAGGAACAACATTCGTCTCATTTTTTGTGGTGTGCGCTCACCGATAAAGTCCAAGCCCGCTTGGAGAGAGCTTTCCAGTCCGCACCGCCTTCGATATTCCTCCGTTCGGCCGACGCCCTCCACCTTGCTTGCGCGGCGGAACATGGCTTCAAGGAAGTCTATTCGAATGACCGCCACTTCCTCGCTGCCGCACCATATTTCGGCTTGAAAGGCATCAATCTTATTGGCGGGAGTGCCAAATGATTGAAAAAACAAGCGCCGCCCCGCTTCCACGAATTTTTTCCATTCTCTCTAAAAAAACTCCACGGCACCTCGAAAGCCGCCCAGATACCATTCCATAAGCTCCTTGCCACCGAAGAGCCAAAGCAGTGCACCGAGCGCGAGGAATGGGCCGAAAGGAATTCTTACTCCAGCCCGGTCGCGAGCCAGGGCGATGCCGGCGAATCCGGCAATTGAGCCAATGATGGATGCCGCGAAGAGCGTGAACAGCACGGCCTGCCAGCCGAGAAAGGCGCCGATGCAGGCGATGAATTTCACATCGCCAAAGCCCATGGCCTCCCTGGGAATCACGACCGATTTCATTTTTCCCGTTATGCGCTCGAGTTGGTCCAGCAGGCCACTGATCCCGTCGTTCTGGAAACGGTCATGCCAGAATTTCAGCTTGCCGCGAATCTCGGCGCCATCGCCCGCGAGCGCGGTTCCCTCGATTTCAATCGTCAGCACATCGCGCTCCCGCGAGAAAACATCCGCCCACTCCAAGTCCTCGCCCGCCAAGGTCAGCACGATGCGATCACCATCCCTGCGCCATTCGAATTCCTCAGCTTCGGAGAACGAATGCCGAATTTTTCCAAAAGCCAACTTACCTCCCTCCACAACCAGAAAGAGAAGCCCAAATCCGAGCGCGGCTCCTGCGAGGGAATACGCGAGAGACTCCCAGCGGGAGAAGGAACCCATCATTTCCGGAATGAGCAGAGCGAGAACAAGCCCCGCCGCCGCGCCGCCCCAGGTAATTTCATCCGGGATGATGAAGTGCTCGAAATCAATAAAGGTCGCCACTACGAGCAAGCTCACAAAAACCCAATACACGGCCGCCAAGGGCAAACCGAAACGCTCCCACACGACTGCAAAGAGCAATGCCGTCAGAGCCTCAACCAAAAAGTAACGGAACGGAATCCGCCAGCCACAATCCGAGCACTTGCCGCGCAAGGCCAGCCAACTGACCAGCGGCAGATTCTCATACCAGGGGATGATGCGCTCACAACCGGGACAAAACGAGCGCCGAGGCTCATTCAGGCCTACACCTCGCGGCATGCGGTGGATGCAGGCGTTTAGAAACGAACCAACGATAGCCCCGAGCAGCAGGGCAAAAATCCCGAATACATATTCACTCGTCGAACCGTATGGCATGAACTCCCAAGAGCGTAGGGACGAACGCCGCAGGTGGAAAGGCGCAAGGCTTCGGATTTCACCCCATTGAGAGGCTTCAGAAGAGATTGTTTGGTGTGGATGTAAGCGGGGGCTCGTTGATCGACCCGCGCGAACAAACTGCGGATTCCGGCTCCGGTGGCTGTGACCGCAGACAATGAACCACACCGGCCAAAGACAATAATGAACACACTGATCCGTTGGAATCCCTTCCGGGAATTCGAAACCATGACGAACCGTATGAACAGCATCTTCCCGCGACCTCCATTGACTTGGAATATCGATGAGACGCTGAACACAAACGAGTGGAGCCCGCTCGTGGATGTCGAAGAAACCGACAAGGAATACACCATCAAGGCTGAACTCCCTGAGGTGAAAAGAGAGGATGTCAAAATCCAAGTGGAGGATGGCTCACTACGCATCTCCGGCGAGCGCAAGCTCGAGAAGGAGGAGAGTGGACGCCGTTTCCACCGCCTTGAGCGCAGCTACGGCGCGTTCGAGCGTTCGTTCTCCCTACCCGAGGGCACGAGAAAAAACGAGGTCTCGGCCGAGTTTAAGGATGGCCTTCTGAGGGTGCACCTGCCGAAAGGCGAGATTGCAAAACCAAAAGCGCTGGAAATCCCGGTTAGCTAGGGGAAAGCCGTCCTCGCGCGTGCCCGCAAGGGCACGCGCGTTAGACCTCCACAGCCATGCAAGACATCCGCCAAACCCTGCGTGCCTTCTACAAAAGCCCCGCTGTGCGCGCGCGAATGCTGGAATTTCTTGGTGGAAAGACTCCCTCCACGGCCACATGCGACTATATCACAGCGGATGGCGTGGAATGGCCGGTGCGCGAACCGCGCATGCCGGACGAGCTTTTCCACAGCCTTGAGGAGGGCCTCGACATCTGCCGCTCGCTCTCAGACCGTGAATCGCTCATTGCCCATCTCGACATCGAGTATGTGAATTTTGATTTCGCCGCCGAAGCCTACCTCGACCCCAAAAGAACCTTCGAACTCCAGGAACCGGTGGCACGGGCCATCCATCGCATTCTTGAACACTGCGGCATACACGCCCTGCATGTGCTCAGTGGACGCGGCCACCACTATGTCTGGCGCATCCGTCGCGACTCGGCGGTGTTTTCCTCACTTTGCGACCTCGGCTCCAAGGCGGCCGGCGATGGCCGGATACAGACGCAAATCGAGAAGGCCTTCGCCGGCCTCGGGCTGGTGATGGAATTTTTTGGCCGCCTGATTCTCGAAATGGCCCGCCCGCATTGCAGGATTCCTATTGAACTGACCGCCGTCGAGGTTGCGCCTTCGCAGCGCGGGCGGGAGATGATTTCGGTAGATCTTTCGGAATACGGCGACCCGCTGCCGACCCGCACGGTGCGGGTGCCATTCAGCGGATATCTCAAGCCTTGGCAACAATCCTACGCCGTCGGCGAGGACAACATTGGCAAGATCGGGCCGATCATTTTCGTGCCTGCGAGTGAATCAGAAACAGAAGGTGCCGTGGCCGCCATGCGAGACCCCGAGCGGGCCGCGCGCTGGGCGGAGCACTTCTCGACCGACATTCCCGATGCCACCTCCGGAACAGGTGAACTGATCCGCGAATACGAAACATCCGCCCTCCGCGGCTTCCACGATTTTTTCTACTCCAGGCACCACGACCCCGTGACGAGTTGGCCGCACACCTACGACCACACGCCCTTGCAGAACCTGCCCGAGGGAGTCCGCGATGCACTGCTTTTTCCGAACGATCTCCTTCTTCGCCCGACAAGCATTCGAGCAGTGACAGAAACTTTGGTCTCCAGCGGCTGGCATCCCCGGCATGTCGCTGGACTCATCCGCTCGAAATTCGAACGCGACTATGGCTGGGGCAACCAGTGGAAAGACTACTCGCCAAGCATGCGGGCGGATTTCTATGTGAGGATTTTTTCGGGCTTGAAAACGAGCGTCGCCGAAGACGCCGCAGCCATTGCGGAAGCGGAGCTGGAGCACTTGCCCAGACCACATTTTGAAAGGGTTCTCGTATGACAAACTGGCCGATCGGACTTTCAACCGGGTGCTTTTACATGACCAATATTCTCGACTGCCTGGAGACGATCCGCGCGAGCGGCTTCAGCATGATCGAGGTGGTTTTTTCACCGGCGCATCTGGATTACAAAAACACAGCCGCCGTGCGCGAGGCCGCCGCCAAAATCGACTCGCTCGGGATGGAGGTCTATTCGTTCCATGCACCCTTCGCGACAGACATCGACATTTCCTCACCTGATGCGGGATGCCGCGAATACGCGCTGGATGAAATTCTCAAGGCCGTCGAAGCCGCTGCCGTTCTGGGAGTGCATTATTTTGTCATCCATCCAGGACCTGAAAATGCCGATATCCCATCCCGCGAGGAGCGCCTCGTGCGGATCGAAAATGTCGTCTCCGTCCTGAACCGCGTCGCCATGCGCTGCAGCGAGGTCGGCATTCGCTGCGTGCTCGAAAACAAACTCCCTCACCTCCTCTTCGGAAACTCGAGTGATATCGTCTGGATCCTCGGAGCGCTGGAGACCAACCAAGTCGGTGCCTGCCTCGATACCGGCCACGCCTTCCTCTCCGGCGAACTCTACAACCTCGTTTACAAGCTCACGCCCTATCTGCGCATGCTCCATGTGCACGACAACCGTGGCCACTCGGATGAGCACTGCCCGCCCGGCGATGGTCGCATCGACTGGGGAGCCTTCCTGCGCGAACTCATCCAAGTCCATTTCCACGGCGCGTTCATTCTCGAAATCGCCGGCGGCAAGGAACCCTCAGAAATCATGGCCCGCGCCCGCAGAGGCCGATCCTTTTTGAGGGAACACGCGCGCCGTCTCATGCTCGAGATGTCCGCGCCGGTGCCCCACAGATAAGGCGACCGCTCTTTCTGTCCAAGCATGACGAAATTGTAACACTCCATTCATTGAAGCGGGGCGCTGCGGAAACATGATTTGCGCCACGCAAGTGACTCACTCGTTTCACCATTTCAAAAAACGCCGCGCATTCTCGCTCTTGGAGCTTCTTGCCGTCACGGCCATCCTTGCCCTGATTGCTGGTTTGCTTGCGCCAGCCTTGCAAGGCCTCACCAGCCCAGCCGGACGCAAGGGCGCCGTCACCATCGTCATGAACACGCTCGAGCAAGCCCGTGTCTCCGCCATCGAAACCGGCCGCGAAGTCGTTGTTGTTTTTTGGAAAAAAAATGGAACCGATGAATCCCAACCCGATGAGCAGGACGCCATGCTCATCCTTCGCAAAAATGATTCCGAAGCCTGGGAACCCATCACCCGCTGGATCAAGCTCCCACGCGGTGTTCTTTTCCATGGAGAGGATGCGGAATCCAAAATTCTCTACGACGCCTCGGGATTGGAAGCCGTGTGCGACACAAGCATCGACTCTCTGCCCGGGAATCCTTCAAAAAACGCACTCGGCGCCGTCCATTTCTCGCCCTCCGGTGCAGTCCAACTGCCCAGCACATCCAACGGCCTCCGTATCGCCCTCACGGAAGGCCAGCGCGGAGCGGATCAGACTCTCATCGTCAACAAACAAAAAGACGGTGGACACGAGATCATCTCGCTCGCGCGCTACACTGGACGCGCCACACTGGATGTCAGCATGTTGTAAGTTTCCGGCATGACGCAGGAAAAAAGCCACTTCCGACCTGCTCCCCCTCAAATCCAAAAAGATTCTCCTGCATTTTCCTTGGTCGAAGTCGTGATCGCCCTCGGCATCATATCTTTCGCCATCATTGCCATCGTCGGCATGCTCCCCGTAGCCCTAAAATCCTCCCAAGATAGCATGCGGGAAACGGATGCCACTCTTATCGCCCAAAGAATTTTTTCAGAACTCAAGACCGGATCCGGCGGCAACAGATCCGTCACCACAGACCCCGACGGAATCTCGACCCACAATATCAACCTCGCCGCGAACAGCACAAACCACCTCGCCTTCACACAAGACGGCACAGTGCAAGCGCATACAAATTCAGCCAACGCGACCCCCTCCTACGACTTCTACGCTCAAATCTCCATCTCTACAAACACCGGCCTCACCAACCTTTCCCGCATCCAAGTCGACATCACCCACCCCCCTTCCGCCCCGCAAGAAGCAAGAACAACGAACTCGTTCGTAACGCTTTTAGGGTTTTAGACAGAATGAACACTCACTCAAAGCATTCCGAAACAAGCGCCATGGAACGGGTTAATTCGTGTTTTCAAGACCCGATCGGCATGAGCAGTCCGTTGGCGACTACATCTGAAACATCTCTCGACTGGACTCCTCAACAGGTCTCGTCAAAAATTTTTCTGATTAGAGGCCAGCATGTCCTACTTGATAATCACTTGGCTTCAATGTATGGCGTCGAAACCAAGGCCTTGAACAAGGCCGTCGGTAGGCATTTAAATCGTTTCCCCAACCATTTCCGTTTTCAACTCACCCCAAAGGAGTGGAGCAACTTGAGGTTCCAACTTGGAACCTCAAGTGATACCCACGGCGGACGGCGTTTTGCACCTTATGTATTCACCGAGCAAGGTGTTGCCATGCTGTCAGCGGTCTTGAACAGCCGACGGGCCGTGCAGGTAAGTATCAAGATCATGGATACTTTTGTCGAGATGCGCCGCTTCTTCCTGCAAAACGCAGATCTTTTTCAAAAAGTAGAGCGAATTGAAATCCGGCAACTCGAACACATCGCCGAAAGCGATGAGAAATTCAACAAACTTTTCAATGCCTTGGATGGTCACCTCTCATCCGACACTCCAAGGCAAGGGGTCTTTTTCGACGGTCAAATTTTCGACGATTACTCACTGACCTGCAGACTTATCCGCAGTGCTAAAAAATCCATCGATCTCATCGACAATTATATCGATGAATCTGTGCTGACGATGCTGAGCAAACGAAATCAAGGTGTCTCCGCCAGCATCCATGTGGCGAAGCCCTCGAAACAACTCCAACTTGATCTGGAAAAACACAATTCCCAATACCCACCCATCCATCTCCAAATCACGGATGGCTGGCATGACCGATTTTTAATCATTGATCATCAGGCATTTTATCACATAGGCGCATCATTGAAGGATCTTGGAAAGAAATGCTTTGCTTTCTCAAAATTGGAAGCCCTCAAACCCGATATCCTTCAAAATTTTCCAATAGGCAAGCTAACCTCATTATGAAGGCCAACGAAATCGCATCGAGTGGTTTTGCCTTGCCTTGCATCCTCGCACTTATCCCATCAGAAGTCCCACACTTGGTGTTAGCCGTAAGGTGCAAAAAACAACACTCAAAGGGATGCGGACCATGCGCCTTTTCCTTATTGGAAGTCCTTGTCGCCATATCTGTTCTATCCGTCCTCCTCGTCATCCTTCTCAACATCGTCCAAAATGCCACAAGCCTCTGGCGCGGGGCGGAAAACAAGGTCGAGGCTTATCGCGAGGCGCGGGCGGCTTTGCAGGTGATGTCCTCCGACTTGAAAAACATTCTGCCAACGACAAATGCCGATTTTTTCCGCACGAATCTTACGAACACACCCAACATCGGTTTCCTCGCCGCGCTGCCCATCAGTTCGCAAGACACAACTTCCAGCAAAAGCGATATTTGTGCCGTGGGCTACTTCATCGCCTACGACAACAAAAGCCCCGTCGCAGGAGACAATGGACGCCAGTCCTACAACCTCTACCGCTACTTTGTCGAAAGCAACGAGACCTTCGACAAGCTCAAAAACAACCCAGACAGCGTCTTGGACATCGATCCCGACCGATTGGAAATCCTCGCCCGAAATGTCATCGATTTTAATGCAGACTATTTTTCGACAGATGGAACCAATCTTTCCCAATGGACCCGCCCCCCCGCGACCAACATGCCCCACCTCGTGGAAATCAAAATCACCTCGGTCAACAACGAAAGAACCATGCGCTTCGAACCGCGAAATGCAGATGCCGAATGGAAGAATTTCGCCGCAGACACAAACTCCCCCGACTACTTGAAAAATACAAAAACCTTCACCACAAGAATCAAGCTCAACACACCATGAATTTTTAAGACAGAATCAACAAAATTAACAGAATGGATCAAAAAATGCCTAAACCCGAGAAATACATCCCCGAAATTTTGTAAATTCTGTTAATTGACTCGCTTCGCTCACCCTTTGGGCTGCCAGAGGCAGTCTTTCTCCGCTCCGATTCTGTCTAAACTCCCATGACAAACCGCTTCCAAATAAAAGCTTCCGCGCTTGTCACCACGCTCTTTGTGGTTGTGGTTCTGAGCACAATTATCGTGGCATTCCTCACCAGCATGAACTTGGAACGCCGCATCGCCAAAAGCATAAAATCCAAATACCAAGCCGAATTGGCAGCGGAGGCGGGAATGCAGGATTTTTTGAAGCGCTTGGACAACATCAAGGCTGACGGTCCCTATTCAGCGTTTTATGTTTTAGGCTCGAATACAAACCCATATCTCTTTCTGGGAAAACGAATTTTTTCCTCCAACGGGACCACGACAAAGCGCGTGCCGCTTTTTTCAATCAGCGCGACCAATTTCACAGCCCTCACCAATTTCGATGCGGTTTTCTTATCGGGCAATGCGATCGTGACATCGGATATCGACCGTTCCGGGACAACAGTATCCCGCACGCTCTCAAATTCAAACGACATCTGGTGCGACATTAACAAGACCAACGCCCGATTTCCAAACGGAGTCGTCGGACTCCGAAACACTTTTACCAACACAAACAGCATTCCTACCCTCTCTGTCCATTGGATTTACATCAAGGACACCGCCGGAAAAGTGATAGGTCGTTACGCATATTGGGCGGATGACGAATGCAGCAAAATCGATATTCGCTATGCAGGTTCGACTAACAACCTCTCCGGCAACCACACACGCTCGAACGGAACCACCTTCAGCGAGCTCGCCCTCACCCCGCTCACCAACACAAATCTCAACGCTGGCAGCTTGGCGAACCTTTTGGCTTTCACAAACGCTGCGATCCAAACCCTGCCATTCACCCCCGCCCATGCCCAATACGCCATCACAAACAGCGGAAATTTAACCGCAGCACAATGGGAATCCATCAAGCCATTTACCACGATTTACTCCAAGCACGACGACCGCTCGCCCGATGGCAAGCGAAGGCTAAACCTCAACACGCTCATTACATCCACTACGAGTGCCACTGAAATCGCTTTCCAAACCTTGACCATTCGCGAAGCAATCACCAACAACCTGCCTGCTTTTGGCGAGCGCTTTTACTCCGCTGCCAATGGAACCGACACAGTCCCAACAGCAGCCCACCAAAAAGCGTATGCCACCCGCATCGCAGCAAATATTCGGGATTTTGTGGATGCGGACAGCCAGTCAACGATTATAATGCAGGATGATGCGGCTTACTCGGGTAACAATGCGAATTTCATCCCGTTCGATCCGATAGTTCTCCAAGATGGCGACCTCCCGCTTGCCTTCGGCAAGGAGACCGGACTCTGCCTCTCGGAGTATGTTCGTGTAGCCCGCGTTGTAAACCAACCCAACGGCGCACACCCCGCCTCAAGCGCGACACCGATAACGATCCAAGTCCGCTTCGGACATTATGTGGAACTTCAAAACATCTCAGGAAAAACAATCACATCGGCCGATCTCGGAACCGATCCCCACATCTTGCTCGCTGGCAGAGGAAATTGGATAAACGCTTTCCCCACGGCAAGCGGTGGAACACCCGATAAACTTCGCCTCTCAGATGTGAAAATGCGTCTTCCAGCGAACCTCTCGATCCCCCCGGGTGGAATCGTCTATTTCACGACTGATGGCGGGACATTTCCCTGCGACAGCCAAAGCGGGCTACTCGGCTCAAGCGCAACGAACCGTCACCAACTCACTTTCGGAACCGGTGCCGGGCAGTGGAATCTCGTAAACACCAATGGAAACACCCCAGCGTCCACGGCCTCAGGATTCGAGGACTATTTCATCACCACAAGGTCGACAAACAGCGGTGGCTCGCAGCGCTACGCCGTCTATAACTCGGAATCGCTCTCCTCGCCGAGCTATCCAGACCAACAGGAGCGACTCATCCTTGCCAACTCGTCGGGAATCATCGATTGCGCGTTCCGGATTTATTCCACGCTTCGCCAGTATCTTTACAGAAACGCACAGAATCCAGCCTGGTGCTCGACATGTCTCAACGATGGCGAATCCTCGACCGTCAACAACGCGCCAAATAATTCCACTTCCGATCCCCGCTACACGCGTGGAGACCTGCGCTCGAATTTCGAAATCATTTCGGTCATTAAAAAATCCACATCACAATCTTGGAAAAACTCGGACGATGGAACGGGTGCCTCGCTCAATTCATCAACTCAAACAACTCTGGGGGCTTTGAACTACGAATACAGCAAGATGGGCAATTACACCGGCGCGGCCCTTTGGCAAAAAGGCGTCTACGAATTCACCCCCGACCCCGCCGGCAACGCAAACTACAAAAATACCAACCTCACCTCGCTGGCGGAACTTGGCTATGTTTACGATCCCATTCGCTATGACATCGAAGGCTACCGCTCAATGGGAGCCACGCTTCGCATAGGGCAGTCGGATTCTCCCACAAACAACCGGGCAACGAATGCTGCTGCGGTTTACCAAAATTGGCTCGGCGGTCGCGGCAGCGACTCAGCGACGAACGAGGCTTACGCTAAGAATGCGTTTTTGCTCATGGATGTCTTCCGCACCGACACAAACACAGCGGGGCGCATCAATCCGAATAGCGTGGTGCGTGACGGCTTTGGCACCGTAATGCGGGCCGCTTTGACCAATTTTGTCTATGAAGGACAGGCTACAAATGGAGCCTCCTCGCTGCTCGGCAACCAGACCCTGAATCCCACGAACACCGTGGCCGCGATCCGGGATTTTGCCACCAACTCCACGAACGGCTTCCTCGTCTCGGTCGGCGACCTCTCGCGCATCCCGGCCTTCTGGGGAAACGGAGCCTCCTCAACCAACATCGTGCCAGGTGTGCCAATGAGCGCTGCCTCGGATGCCGGCAAGGAGGAGTTCCTGCGCCGCACGGCCAACCTCCTCACGACCCAGAGCCTCGCTTACACGGTATACATCGTGGGTCAGACCGGCGAGATCATCAGCAAAGGAGGCGCGGATGTTTTTTCTCCCTCCTCCACAACCAGCACTGAGACAGTCATCCAACTCGAACCCATCTATCCCGCAACCAGCGGGGAAACGCCCGTCGCTCCCACCGGATGGAAAACACTCAAGCCACGATCCATTTCGTATTAAACCCATGCAACACCGCATTTTTCCCGCCCTGTTTTTTGCGACATTCGCGACCTTCTCCCTTCCTGCGGCACATGCCGAGGAGAAGGAAGAGAAACCCAAAGACGGATATGTAAAAATTTTCAACGCCACCTACCGGAACGGTGTGGAAAAATGGGAAACCGGACTCAACCTGAAATTCCACGACGAACTGCTCGCCAACGATGTGCGCGTGGGTGAGGGCGGACTCGTGAGGCAGATCACCTATAAACAAAAAGATACGGTGGATGTCTTCCGCAACCGCGAATTTCTCAAAACCCCCGCTCCCGCCAACGAACTGCCCGCCGCCAAACTCTCAGCCACATTCGAGGAAGGCAGCGTCACGATTCTCGTCGTTCATGGAGAAATAAGCCGCAGCGGGGAAAATGTGAAAATCACCGCACTCCGCGAATTCCCCGTGCCCGAAGAGTCCCTCCGCCCCGGCCAGGCACGGTTCGTCGTTACCAATTTTCGCAATGGCGAGCCGGTCTACCTCTCAATCGGCAGCTTGGCCCCCTTCCCGCTCGCACCAAATGAACAACGCGAAATCTTCCTCGCGCCAGGCGAAACCGAGATTTTCCTCATCCACAAGGAACCCGGAAAATCCGATTTCAAACGCCAACTCGCCGCTTTCAAATTCAAGGCGAACCACAACTACACCGGCATCATTTTTCCAGCGGCCGAAATTCCAAACCGCCCATCGCTCCGCATCTCAGATTCCAATCAAGACTGGTCGGGCATCCGCGCCCCGAAGAAAAAGGACGAAGAAGAATAACCTCAGACTCGCGCCTGCTCCGTGCCTGCGCTCCCAATGATTCTGCCATCCATGATTCTGTCAAATGGTTCGAGAGCATGCCACCAACTCTGGCGGTCATAGACACGCCGCTACAATGCGCAGCCTTTCCTACTCGCTCTTATTCCCCCAATGATTTTGCTGTCCATCATTTTGCCAAGATGAACCGAGGGTCGAGTGACCAGTGTCTAGAGACTACCGTCAATCGACTCGCTCCGCTTCGAATCTGTCCCCCCCTGCCCCTCCTCAGCTTTCAAAGCCAGAAACGAACAGCAGCGGCGTTTGAATTCTTTGGTTGAACCAAAAACTTTATGCGTTATTTTTATGCGTTATGAAGACCTGCTCAATTATGGAGGCGCAGCACAATCTGGCTGCATTGGTGCGGAGAGTTGAGGTCGAAGGCGAATTGGTGATCACGCGGCGGCGCAAGCCTGTGGCGAGACTCGTTCCCCTCGAGAAGCCGCCATTGGTGTTTCCCGACTTCAAGGCGCGTGCGCACAAAATCTGGGGTGGGGCCTGGCAGGGTGCGGGGTCTGACGAATTACTGGACGAAAGCCGGGGTGCACAGTGACGAGATATTACGACACGGGTATCCTGCTGAAACTGTATACGGAAGAAGAAGGATCTGATCGCGTCAGGGCTTGGGTCGTTCGACGGCGCGAGGCGCTGGTGTTCACCTCGCTGCACCGCACCGAGTGTGTTTCGGCGTTACGCCTGAAAGTCTTCCGGGGCGAGTGCCGACTGGAACAATCGAATGCGGCATTGGCGAATCTCGATACGGACGCCACAGCGGGTGTTTTGAAACACACCACCTTGGAATGGGACGAGGTTTGGGCAAGGGTTGAAATCCTTGCCCGCACTCATGCCGCCGCCACGGGTTGCAGGACATTGGACAGCCTGCATGTGGCCAGCGCCCTCCAACTCGGAGCGCGAGAGATAGTGACCAGCGACGGGCGTCAGGCTGCTTTGGCCCGCAAATCCGGTTTGAAGGTCGTTAATCCCCTGCTGTAAGGAAATTTTGCCTTCGGGAGAGGCGCAGCTAATTTGGAAATGATGGAACTTCCCTCGAATCCGAAACCGGAAAAGCCTTTGGGCCACCGCGCATACGGCAGCATTCCGCATTTGCCCGGTTCCCGTCGAGGGCCCGCCGACAAGGGACTCTCGGAGCACCAAGCACGAATCCTCACAGAAAAAGGCCGCGACAAGCATGACACGATTATCGTCCAGGAAAAACTCGACGGAAGCTGTGTTGGCGTTGCGAAGCTCGACGGCCGTCTCGTGGCACTCATCCGCGCCGGATTTCCCGCCGCCGGCAGCAATTACAAGCAGCACCACGCTTTCGCCGACTGGGTGGATAAAAACCATGCCCGCTTCGAGGCCCTGCTCTCAGAAGGCGAACGCGTCTGCGGCGAATGGCTGATGGAGGCCCACGGCACGATTTACAAGCTGACCCACGAACCATTTGTCGCCTTCGACATTATTCGCGAACACGACCGCACGCCCGCTTTCGAAGTCGCTTCCCGGTGCGCCGCTGTGGAGCTCGTTACGCCGCGCATCATTCACGCAGGCTCCCCTGTTTCGATTGCCGAGGTTCTGGAAAAACTCGAACCGAGCGCCCATGGCGCAGTCGATGGAGTCGAAGGTGCCGTCTGGCGCTGCGAGAGGAAGGGAACAGTCGACTTCCTCGGAAAATTCGTCCGTCCCGAGAAGATAGATGGCAAATATTTGGAGAACATTTCAGGCGGCAAACCCATCTACAACTGGCTACCCGGATCACTTGATTGAAAGGCGGGACACCCCCGCCTCGCGCGTGACATCATTTCGAAATCACCACCTCCCCCGCAGTGAGCGGGGTGATGTGGCGTAGGCCTTGGATGAGGTATTCCTCGACGACAGCTCCATTTCCTTGCAGCAGGCGCAGGCTATCGGGAGCGGGACCGCGTTGGATGGCGACGCGCTGGATATCCGGGCTGTGGCTCACTGTGACAAGTGGGAGGCCATCGGCGGTGGTGAGTTGAACGCCCTCCGGCCCGAATGCGGCTTGGAGAGTGACTTCGTCATGCTTGCCGGTGAGCGGGTTTTCATCCAGGCGGAAGCGGAGTGATGCGGGTGGAGAGCAGGCTATGGCATTGGCGCTGACCTGCCCGTCCACAAAACCAAAAGCCGGGGCGTCCTGAATCGAGCGTTCCCATTCGATGGACCATCCGCCTTCGGGATTCCGCGAAAGAACCCGCAGTCGCTGCAAACCCGGCGACTCCTCCAGAACAGAAAAAACATCGCTCGTGCGCGAGGCTCGGACCAAGACAGGGCGAGGGTCTCCGGGCTTGGGAACAAGCGCCCTCAGGATGCCGCCTTCGAAATTTGCCTGGGCGACGACGGGCGAGGCGTCGGGATCCATCGAAGCGCCCGAGAACCACAAGGTTTTGCCTTCGCCAAACGACAGGGAGACCACACTCGCGGGGAGCGGGATTTTTGAGAATGGCTCCCCAGAGGTCGAGAGCCACACAGCACCGCCGGCTGAACCTGCGACGGCATTCTCTGCGGTGGCGAGGCTTTCAAAACGGGCCGGAGCCGGAGCTTGCGATGTCACGCCATCGAGCACAACGGTTTTGATGACATCGCCCTCGGAGAAAGAGACATGCTCATTGTCTGCGGCAAGGGCCGTAGGACGCGAGTCAACGGAAAACCCTGCCAAGGGCATGTTGCTGCCGTCATCGAGGGAAAAGGCCAACCAACCTTGAGTGGAATGAGTCACAGCAGCCCGGCTTGTGACTGCGAGAAGAATCCTGGATGCGCCCACGCTTTCGATTTCCCGACTCCACAAAAACCCTTTCTCATTCGAATACCGTGCGCAGAACCCCTGGCCTGCCGCAGTGCGTCCCGTGAGCACCAAGTCCCCGCCGGGCAGCATGGCAAAATCCTCGATCCGTCGCGGCATGGGAGATTCCGCCGAGGAGACCCAATCGTTGAAATGAAAGGCCTCTCCCTCCACTGCCACATCGCCTATGAGGTAACCCCTTAAAAAATATCGCCCGGCTGGCACCTTCTGCCCGGCATCGTCGCAACCATCCCACTGCGTGATGTAGCCATTCAGCCCGATACGAAACGCCTCCTCGTCATCCATCGCATGAAGGATTCTCACCAGCTTTCCAGCTTTGTTGAAGACCCCCAGCGTGATCAATCCCTGCCCCGGCACGGCGAAGGCGACTTCCTGGGTGTCGGGCGGAGCTGCCTGGAGCAAGGATACGGCAAAAACCAATGCGAGCAGGAAGGCGCATAACCTTGGGAGGGCCATCGTCCCGCATGGCCCAAATATTTCTACGCAAGGTGAAGACTCACTTTCAGGCACATCCCACACCAAAGCCGCCAACCGCCCACGCCGCTTCGCGGCTGAAAAATCGGCCATGCGGGACGATGGCCCTCCCAGTTGGTGCGAAAAAATCACAGGTAGTGTTTCCAATCGAGATTCGGAAAAATGTTGTCCCTCGCCTCGCAGACCGAGAGGAGCGCCTCGTTGGGCTCGCCGCTCTCCAGCATTTCGTGAAGCTTGTTGAAGCGAAGGATATGATCCTTCGTGCGGCGCGTCGCGTAATCCACCGCAGTCCCGGTCTTCATGAGAAACGCCCAGTCGCTCGACTGTGCGAGGAGTAGTTCACGCGCGAGTTGTTGCAGGAGGCGCTTGGTAAAAACGGAGCGCGTGTTCCGATGCTCGCGCGCCGCAGCGGTCATGCGGCGGGCGGCGGCGTGGAGATGCGGATAGATCCACGCGTTGCAGCGGTCGAGCCAAACCTCCCAGTAGCCATTGTTTCCCCAGCTCGAAGGCGAGGGACACACCATCTGCTGCGTCGGATTTTCCTTCAAATAGGCTCCCGGCGTTGTGAGTCGGAATGTGTTTTGATCGTAGGCCGCCTTGCGCAAAAAGAGATCGAGAAATTCCGGCCCCTCATACCACCAGTGGCCAAAAAGCTCGGCGTCGAAGGGACTCAAGATGACCGGATCGATCGGCAGCATCGATTTCAAATGCTCAAACTGCTGGATGCGGGCGTTCAGAAAGTCCCCCGCATGATGGTCCGCCGCAGCCATCGCCCAGGAACGGTTGTAGGGTTGCTTGTCCGGCGAGCCGGTGATGCGGTGGTATTTGAAGCCTGTGTTGCGACGGCAGCCCATGTCAGGCAGCACCGTGCGGAGGTAGTCCTCTGGCAACTCCATGCCGATGTCTCGATAGAAATCCCTGTAAGCCGGATCACCCGGATACCCCTCACGCGCGCTCCAGACCTGCTTGCTCGACTCGCGGTCGCGTCCAAAAACCGCAGGCCCGGCGGGCGTGAAATACGGCGCGTAAATTGCAAAGCGAGGCCTCGGTTCGCCATACATGAGTCCATGGGCATCCACAACGAACCACCGCAAGTTCGCCTCCTGCAACAGGGCGTCCACGCGAGGCACATACGCGCACTCGGGAAGCCAGATGCCCTCAGGAGCCACTCCAAAGCACTCGCGGTGGTAATCGCAACCAATCAAAATTTGAGCCCGCATTGCCTCCGGCACGACCTCCATGAGCGGCAGAAATCCATGCGTTGCGGCGCAGGTGATGATTTCAATAATGCCATCCGCCTGGAGCTGGGCGAATGCCCCGACAATATCGCGGTTGATTTCCCGTGTGTAAAAATCCAACGCCTCCGTGAGCCGGGCGTGATAATGCCGCGCCACATCGCGCATAGCGGCGTCATGCGCCGTGCGTTCGATCTCCATCGCCGCCAACTCGACCCCGCGCGCCAGATAGCGCTCGGAGCGCGCCTGCAGTAGCGGATCCCGCAACATCGCGCAAAGTGGAGGAGTGAGCGTAAATGTGAGCCTCACGGGGGCCTTGTCAGCCACCAGGCGGCGCAGGTTTTTCAGAAGCGGAATGTAGCACTCGACGATGGCCTCAAAGAGCCAGTCCTCCTCGAGAAATTCTTCATGTTCTGGATGCCTCACCCACGGCAGGTGGGCGTGCAGGAGGAGGGCAAGGGAACCTTGATGCATGGCAACAGGACTACAGCATAGCCGTGGGCGCGAACCCGACAAGCGCGCAGAGTTTCAATCGTTCCATCCACTCCAAGCCAGCAGGCCCGCAAGCGCCCTCGCGCGGTGGCTCAACGCATTTTTTACATCGGTGCCAAGCTGCGCAAAGGTCTCGCAATGCCCCTCCGGAACGAAGAGCGGATCGTAGCCGAATCCGCCCGCGCCTTTTTCCTGGTTGATGATCACGCCCTCGACCGATCCACTGAACGCCGCGAGTTTGCGACCCGCCCGCGCCAGCACGATCACACAGCGGAAACGCGCAGAGCGTTCCTTGCCACGCACGCCCTCGAGTTTTTCCAAAAGCAATGCACGGTTCGAGGCATCCGTCGCACCGCCCCCGGAGAATCTTGCCGACCAAACGCCTGGTGCGCCATCGAGGGCATCCACCTCGAGACCGGAATCATCCGCAATCACCCACCCGTCAAAATGCCCTGACACTGCCAAGGCCTTGAGCGTCGCATTCTCCTCAAAAGTCACACCCGTCTCCTCCACCTCCCCCACCCCGGAGATTGTGGAGAGGTCCAACACCTCGAAGCCGACACCGAGAATCTCCCGAATCTCGGCCACCTTGTGGGCGTTGCGCGTGGATACAAGCAGGGGTTTGTTCATAGGTGTTTGAATAATTCTCGAAGTAGCGGAGGCAAAATCAATAAATGGACGACCTCAAGCCTCGCCGATCCCCACCGCCGCCCGCACGCGCTTCATGACCCGATCCGAAACCTCGCGCGCCTTGCCAGCGCCGTCGGCGAGGACACGGTCGACAAAAGCAGGATCGGCTAAAATCTCCTCGCGACGCACACGGAAGGGCGCGAAGTATTCCCAGATTCCAGCAAAGAGCTGCTTCTTCAAATCACCGTAACCTGTGCCGCCATTTAAGAACGCATCGAGCATGGACTGGTAATCCCCCGGCGAGGCCACGAGCTTGTAGAGGTCGAGAATCACGGAGCCTTCAGTGGGCTTGGGCGACTCGACCGCTGTCGAATCGGTTTTGATGCCCATGATTTTTTTACGCAGCGCCGCCTCGGGGGCGAAAATTTCAATCGTGTTGTGGTAACTCTTGCTCATCTTTGCGCCGTCCAAACCCGGCACAACGGCGGTTTCATCCCGAATGCTCGGCTGCGGGAGTTTGAAGATTTCGCCAAAGGTCTCGTTCATCTTCACCGCGATGTCGCGCGTGACCTCTAAATGCTGTTTCTGATCCCGGCCGACAGGAACGAGGTCGCTGTCGCAAATCAAAATATCGGCCGCCATGAGCACGGGATACGCGAACAGCCCGTGCGAGGCCGCCAGTCCACGGGCGGTCTTGTCCTTGAACGAGTGGCACCGCTCCAGAAGCCCCATGGGAGTCACTGTGCTGAGAATCCATGAGAGTTCGGTGACGGCCGGCACATCCGATTGACGAAAGAAAACAGCCCGCGCCGGATCGAGACCGCAGGCGAGGAAGTCCACTGCCAACTCCCGCACATTCGCCCGCAAGGCGGCAGCGTTGTGAACCGTTGTGAGGGCGTGCAGGTCCGCTATAAAATAGTAGGCCTCGCCCTTTTCCTGAAGCTCGATCGCTGGCTTCATCATGCCGAAATAATTTCCCAGGTGAAGGGTTCCCGATGGTTGGATGCCGGAAAGAATACGCATGCGGCGTGAATACCATGTCCGCACGCCGGGGAAATCCTTCTTTTTTGAAAAGGATTTGAAACGGCATCCCCTGTCGCTATCGTCGCCCCACACCTACACTTTTGCAGCAGGAGCAATGAAAAAACTCATCACCACCGCCGTTCTCAGCGCGTTCCTTTGGTCATCACACGCCGCAGAGAGCTACATCATCGTCGATAACCAGACTGGCACTATTCTCGACTCGAAAAACAAGAACGCGAAGGTCCAAGTCGCCAGCCTCACGAAGATCGCCACGGCACTCGTCGCGCTCGACTGGGCGGACCTCAACAAGGCCGACCTCGCCGCACTGGCCGAGGTTCCGGCCAACGCCAACGCAGAAGGAGCCGTGAGCACCGTTGGCCTCCAACCCGGTGACACAGTGAGCCTGCGCGACTTGATTTATTGCGCGCTTCTGGCCTCAGACAATATCGCCGCCCACACTCTTGCAAACCACATCGGCGCCCAGATCGCCAATCCCCAAGAACTGCCTCCGGTGGACAATTTCGTCGCCCACATGAACGCCCTCGCGCGGACGCTGTTCATGAAGCGGACCCTTTTCCTGAATCCCTCGGGAATGGACCACCGCACCGACATTGCCACGCCCTATTCAACGGCGGAGGACCTCGCTCGCCTCGTCCGCTACGCCTACAACAACGCCGGCTTTGCTTTTTATGTGTCCCAAAAATCCCGCCAGATCCACATCTTCCGGGGTGGAATCGACACACCGATCGAAATCAACAACACGAACGAACTCCTCGGCAAGGATGGCATCGACGGTGTGAAAACCGGCCGCACCCGCCGCGCCGGGGATTGCCTCATCCTCTCCTCCGAGCGCCCGCCGGAATCCCAACGCGACGGCGAGACGGTATTCATCACCCCCCGCCGCATCAATGTTGTGCTCCTGAATTCCCCGAACCGCTTTGGCGAGGGACACGCCCTCGTCAACCAGGGCTGGAGCCTCTACGACGCCTGGGCCGCCGAAGGCCGCCCGACGAAGAAATCCACAAGCCTCTAAGGCGCCCACATGGAGCGCAAACGCATCGGAATTTTGACAAGCGGCGGCGACTGCCCCGGCCTTAATGCCGTGCTGCGTGCCGCCAGCCGCGCCTCCGAAAAACTCGGCTGGGAGCTGATCGGTTTTCAGGATGGTTTCGAGGGTCTACTCGCGCCGACAACGCATGTCGTGCTGAACCGCCGCGCCACCGCAGGCATCATGCACCTCGGCGGCACCCTCCTCGGCACGGTCAACAAAGGCCAATTCATCTCACGAGGCAACGGCCGCCAGGGCTCCTTCATACCGGCCGAGGTCCTCGGCAAAACGCGCCAGACATTTCAGACACTGAACCTCCACGGCCTCATCGTCGTCGGCGGCGATGGATCCCTCAACACCGCACTCCAAATGCACCACGCGGGACTGCCGGTCGTTGGAGTTCCCAAAACAATCGACAACGATCTTGAGGCGACCGACATGACGTTCGGCTTCGACTCGGCCGTGGAATGCGTCGCCAGTTCCCTCGACCGCCTGCACACCACGGCCACAAGCCACAAACGAGTAATGGTGATCGAGGTCATGGGCCGCCACGCAGGCTGGATCGCCCTTCACGGCGGCTTGGCTGGAGGAGCGGACATCATTCTCATTCCAGAAATCCCTTTTGATTTTTCCAAAGTGGCCGCCGAGGTTCTGCGCCGCGAAAAAGAGGGTGCCAAATGCACAATGGTCGTAGTCGCCGAGGGAGCAAAACCGCGTGACGGCAGAGTCTGCCGAATCCAAACCGTCAATGGCGAGAGCCGCCTCGGAGGCGTTGCCGAGGTCGTGGGACGCGAAATCGAAACGCGCACAGGCAAGGAGGTCCGCACCTGCGTGCTCGGCCACCTCCAACGCGGAGGCGCCCCGACCATGCTCGACCGAATCCTAGGCACGCGCTTCGGCATCAAAGCCGTCCAACTCCTCGAAGAGGGAAAATTCGGCTTCATGGTGAGCTACAAAAACCACACCACCTGCGCCGTCCCAATCTCCGAGGCCGTCCACAAAATGCGCCGCGTCGACCCGCAAGGCCAATTGGTGGAACACGCCCGCGCCGTCGAAATCTCCTTCGGAGACTAGAACACGACACCTTCCGTGCGGCGGAATTCCAATCTTTCGCGCGGAGTGATTGGAACCGGGCGGCGTGATGGTCACGCGTCACAGGCTTGGGTCAAGCCGGAGGTTGACCCTCCCACAAAAAACCCGCGCGGCAGCGCGCCTCGTGCCAATGGGAGGGCCATCCTCCGGCATGGCCCATTTTCAATTCACAAAAGGCGCCACCCGCGAAAACCTACCCTCGTTTCCTCGCCTGGTAAATCGACACCACGCCGAGAGTGAGTGGCCTCGGAGCCTCGCAGGAAAAGCCGCACTCCTCCAGAAGCGCATTCATTTTCCGACCGCTCGGGAATGTCTCAATCGAACCACCGAGATACTCATACGCCTCCTTGCGCTGCGTGGCCCAATGCGCCAAGCGAGGCAGCACATGATGGAGATACAGGCGATAACACGAGAGCAGAGGCTCCCACTCGGGCAGCGAAAAATCCAAAATGAACACGACGCCGCCGGGCCTGAGAACGCGGTTCATCTCCAGGATAGCGGCTTTCCAATCCGCCATGTTGCGCAGGCCAAAGGCGACCGTCAGGACATCAAACGCATTGTCGCAAAAGGGCAGCGCCAAGCCATCCGCTTGGACCAACCTTTCGACACCCTTGAGGCGCGCTTGTTCGAGCATGGGCAGGCAAAAATCTGCAGCAGTGATTCGCGCCGCCGGGCAGGTCTTTTTTATAGCCAGTGCCAAATCCCCGCTGCCTGTGGCGAGATCGAGAACTTCGGAAGGGCGGCACGCTGCCACAAGCCGCGCCAGCTTAGCTCTCCAAATGAAATCCATCCCGCCACTGAGAAGGTGGTTTGCCAGATCATACCGTCCAGCGATCGAAGCGAAGGTGCTTCGCACGAACTCCGGATTTTTTTGGGCAAGTTGATGGTCCACTTTTTTTCGATATCCGGAAAAGGATGGTGCTCACGAGAGGACTCGAACCTCCACGGGTTACCCCATACGATCCTGAGTCGTATGCGTCTGCCAGTTCCGCCACGTGAGCAACGAGCCGGAGAAGATGCATGGCCGCCGATCCCTTGTAAATCGGAATTTCCAAAAAACAAAATCGCGGGGGCGCATCTCCGATAGTTGCAAAAAAAGCTGGACTACAATCCGATTTGAGAGCAAAGAGGGGCCATGCAATGGCCGATCAAAGTTCAGGGACGTGAAGTAGGTGAGGAAAAAGTGCGCTGGC
>JBILWM010000049.1:0-21601 GCA_044369905.1 Terrimicrobiaceae bacterium
TAGCCTGCATGGTTAACTAACTTAGATAACTAATACCACAAAGGTCAAGGATATATTTTTACCTCCAGATGGTCTACAACCGACCATCTGCGGCACCAAGTGGCAAGATGCCCTTCACATCGAAGATGACAGATTTTTCTCGAGTGAAGACGGATATGCCGGCAGCGCCGAGGGCAGTAAATTGGCTATGGCCGACGGCAAGAATGCTCAAAGTCCTAAATCAAGTTGCAAACTCAAAAACAGGCGTCTGCACCACTTTCTTCGGTTCTTGTTTTTGAAAAATGAAAGATTGTAAGCGTTGCACAGTTTCTGGAGAGAAAAATTGTTCTCCGGTTTCAGGAGAGATTCGGGCAGGCACATTCTCAACTAAGTAAAAACGCCCATCGCGCTCCAAAGTATAGGTGACTTTTGTTTCGATCATATAATTTAGGTCGAAGAGATTGCCGAATTGCGGAATAGTTCACCTAACAAACAAATCTGATTTATCGAGTTCGGTGTCTTTCAAAATTTGAAGGAGCAACCCTGGTCCAAGAGTTTCTCCAGCATGCACCGGAACTACAGTGCACCGACCGTCCTCATGCCTAATGAAATGATGGCTTCCTTTAATGCGGATAACTTGAAATCCATGCACGGCGAGAATCTTGATGAGCTCTTTACCTTTGAGCTTCGGTAATTTAGGCATGGTCAAACAGCTACGCGCTGAACGCCAACAAAGTCTCCACTCACATATGGCTCAGTTTCAACTTCAAGGCAAAGTTCGATTGCTTCACGAACTCGTTCCATTAACTTGTCAAGCGACTTGGCTTGGGTGTGGCAACCCCGCAGGGCGGGAACTGATGCAACAAAATATCCTTCTGCATCGCGCTCGATCAGGACGCTGAACTCCTTTGTTTTGGTTTTCATAGTTTTAAATTAGCAGGGAACTTTGCAGAAACAAGGTCAATCAAAATGAGCTAAATGAGGCAGGGATGGATTGTTTAAATTTGAGCAAGCGAGAGGAGCGAAAATCATCTACTCGCTGCGCGACTCCGGCGTGACAAGCGAGTAACTTGAAATGGGAAGGAGGAGAATAACTGAAAGGCTGAGATTCTGAAAGGCTGAAAATATAAGATTTTTTGTGCTTTTTTGTGCTTTTTCGTGGCTATAAAACTATTTTGCCACGAAGGGGTGCAAGAAGACGCGAAAAAAGAAAAGTCTAAGAATATGTTACGCGTAATGATTTGCTGGTTGCGAGTTTTTGTGAATTTTGTGCTTTTTTGCGGCTATAGACAACTCAAGCAGGCTGGCAATGAATCGTTGTTTTTTTATTGAATGACAATTTTCTGCGTTAAATCTGGAATCATGAATTCCAAATCCCGTTGCTTGTGCTTGACTAGCGCTCCATCGGGATGCACCACCCATACCTCCCGAGCGGAGGCATTCATCAAGGGGATGATATTGCGGGCGATTTGTTCTTCGGAGTGAGAGGAAGAGATGACTTGAACGGAAATATCTGGCGCGGCGCTCCATGTCGGCTCGGTGCGGAGTGTTTTCATTTTCACCTCTGAGGCCCAACCGACATCGACGACGCAAACCCCCTCCCGTGTCTCAACAGGAATATTCACGACGACGCGACCGGGCGGAGCTTGGTCGGCAAGAATCTTCGCCACATGGCCGGAGAGCATTCCGACCCGGGGCTCGGGAAAGCCGGAGAGAATCTCGCCACTTGTGCTCAAATTCATCGACCTCAAATAATGCCTGGTGGCTTCCTTGGCCGTGCCTGTGGCGACCACCCTGCCCTCCTGCAAAACGATGCCCTTCGTGCAGAGCTTGGCGACCAACTCTGCGGAATGGCACACGAATAGCACCGTGACGCCGGAGTGGCGGATCTCATCAATGCGGTTCAGGCATTTTTCCTGGAACTTGGCATCACCTACGGCGAGGACTTCATCGAGGATGAGGATATCGGGGTCGAGGTGAGCCGCGACGGCAAAGGCGAGGCGCACGCGCATGCCGCTGGAGTAGCGCTTCACAGGCGTTTCCATAAAGTCGGCGATCTCGGCAAACTCGACAATGCTGTCGTAACGGACCCGGATTTCACGGTCCTTGAGGCCAAGGATGCTGCCATTGAGGAAGACATTTTCCTTGCCGGTGAGTTCGTAGTTGAACCCGGTGCCGACTTCCAGAAGCGACGCGAGGCGGCCGTGCAAGAGCGCCTTACCCTCTGTGGGTGCGGTGATGCGGGAGAGAATTTTAAGCAGGGTGGACTTGCCGGAGCCGTTGCGGCCCATCACCCCAACAACATCGCCTTTTTCGATCTCGAAGTTTACATCCCTGAGTGCCCAGAAATCATAAGGCGTGGGCATGCGGTCCGTGGCTTTCTCAAACACGGAGGCGTGCGGATCCGGCCGTCCGAGCTTGCGCGCGACCCAGCTCTCGATCTGGTCCACCAACATCTGGCGGTTGATCACGCCGAGGCGGTATTTTTTAGAGAGATTTTCTACTCGGATGACGGATGGCATCGAAAAAGGAAGAAGTTAGAAGGATGAAGGATAATCCGCCTACGCGCTACGCTACTCAGGCGTGACGAGCGAGTGGAGGGTTGCTAGTAGCGGGTAGGATTATGGCCGCAAAGAGGCACAAAAAGACACAAAAAGAATACCTGGCAGGCTGAATAAACAGACCGCAGAGTAAGACACTCCCGGGAAGAATTGCGAACCAAAACTGCCAGAAGTAGCCCAAAAGAGCGAGATAATCTGGAGCGAACAAGTCAACGTCTGAAGCTGAGAATCAATCTTCAAAGCCGCTCTTACGGCAGCCACATGTCTGCAGGGAGCCAGGTTTCAGAGCCATCCCTGTGCTTGCAAACAACGATAGCTCCCTCACAACCGATGGCAAACCCGACAATTGGTGAAGCAGACTCGAAATCTTCTTCCGGTATTTCGGAAAGAGGAAAAGCAAACTCAATCCCCGCGATTAATGCGTGAATTTCGTTGCTACGGGGATCGAACGAGACTTGCTCGACCACCGGGCTTGATTCAAAGACCACGTTCATTCAGTAATGCTATAAATTCGTCCAACGCTTCTCGCAAGTTTTTTCCGAAGTGAGCTTCCAATCCGCGAATCGGCCCATCGATACGATCATAAACTCCCAATTCCCTATTGTCCTTAAAAACATGGATATGACGCCCTCCGTGATCTGCACGAGTGAACAACAAAATGAAGCCATTAATTTTGAGCCGCATAGGGTTTCAGACCGCCAAGGCATTCTTGGTTGCTTTCACAAACTTGAGAATCAGGATTTCTCAGGTGATCACGCCGAGGCGGTATTTTTTCGAGAGATTTTCTACTTGGATGACGGGCGAATTCACGAATTAAGAGTTGCGAGTGGCGGGTTGCTGGTAGCGGGTGGGATTATGGCCGCAAAGAGGCACAAAAAAGGGAAGGGCATCGTGGCAGAGGACAAAAAACTGAAAGGCTGAGATTCTGAAAGGCTGAAATTACAAGAGTTTTTTGTGAATTTTGCGCTTTTTTGTGGCTATTTTGCTGGGTCGAGAGTCGAGGGACGAGAAAGAATTTGCCGCGAAGAGGCTCAAAAAGACGCAAAAAAGAAAAGCCGAAGAATATGTTACGCGTAATGAGTTGATGGTTGGGAGCTTTTGTGAATTTTGTGCTTTTTCGTGGCTGTAAAACTATTTTGCCGCGAAGAGGCGCGAGAAGACGCGAAAAAGCAACCATCAGAATCAGAGCATAGCACCCATTTAGGGTCAGATGACATGAAAGCCTTTTGCAGCCTCGCTCTGCGGTCGTTTTGAGCTTCTGAAGCGCATATAATCGATGGTGTAGAATGGAAGCCTATGAGCCAAACTACACACCAACCAAACGGGCCGTTTTATATCGGCATCGACTTCCATAAACACTACAGCGTCTTCTGCGTCATCGACGACGGGAACACGATTCTGGAGCGAGGGCGTATCGATCACAAAATTCCGATCGGATTTGAGCTTCTGATCAAACGCTATCCGGGATGCCGCGTGGTGTTTGAGACAACGATGAACTGGCACTGGCTTTACGAGGTTCTTGAAGCACACATGGAGCACAAGGACATCGTCTTGGCCAACGCTTACAAGACGCGTATCATCGCCGAGGCGCAGGTAAAGACCGACAAGGTGGATGCCTTTATTTTGGCCAGGCTCCTGCGCGGGGATTTGATTTCCATGGTTCACATTCCGAGCAAGAGCACACGGCAGCACAAGGAGGTGTTGCGTCAGCGGTGCTTTTTCGTCCGCCAACGCACGATGCTCCGCAACCGCATTCAGCGACTGCTCTCGGCCCAACACAACCTCCAGCTTCCGCAGTGCAGCGACCTTTTTGGCAAAAAGGGGATCAGTGCTCTGGGCAAACTCGAGCTTCCCGACCCGGTCGGTATGCTCTTGCGCCAGCAACTCGAAGTGCTTGAAAGCCTCAAGACCCGTATCACCGAGGATGAAATGGCGCTTAAGAAGATGCTTGAAACCTCGCCCGAATTGGACTTTGTGCGCAGCCTTCCTGGCATGGGGCCGATTTTAGCCGCCGTGGTGGTGAGTGAGGTGGACGACATCTCACGCTTCCCGAGCGCGCAGAAGCTCTGCGGCTACGCTGGGCTCTGTCCGACGACTTCCAGCAGCGGGGAAAAACCAACAACGGCCGCCTGATGCGTGCCTGCAACAAGTGGCTGCGCTGGGCTTTTGTGGAAGCGGCCTGGGTATCGGTGGGTTGCTCTGCCTACTTCGGCGATTATTACAAACGCAAACGCGCACTGGGCAAAAAGGCCAACACGGCCATCATCGCCACCGCCCGTCTGATGGCGCGCATCTGTTGGCAACTCTTGACCGAGAAACGCGCGTATGCGAGCTTTCCGCCAGCCCAAAAACTCCAAGGCCGACCCGAAGAAAAGCCGCGCGCATCCTCGGGTTCGGTCAAGGAAAAGAAAGCCTTTGCCATGCCGAAAGACAATTTCCCCAGCCGCTCCGATGAACGACTGGTTGGTCGATAGGTCGTAAGACTTAATCGACGCACCTTGGGTCAGAATGGAGGGCTGGGGATCAAATCGTCACAATGAACGGGGGCTCCACAAGATGCCCGCCTCGAAGAGAAGTATGATCCCAGGATCGCCAAGCTGACGCGGGAGTGATTTGCGCAGTCCGCAAAAGTTTTACTCATTGCGGACATGGTATTGTCGTGCCCCGAGCTATCGGTTTTTAAAAGCAGATATCTGAAACGCTCGACTGCGCATTACTTGCAAGCTGCTGATAATAAACGAAAAAAATATACTCTCTTGACAACGCTTTTTCAGAGAAGTCCCACATTTTGTAAGTTTTAACAGTTGAGCGGTGAGAAAATTTAGCAGCTAATTGTGAAGACTAAAATTGATAAGCCCGAAAGTCGTTCGAGTCTTTAGCATGATGTATATTTTCTCAAAATATCTGCCAACTCTTCAACATCTTTAGTTGCAATTCCCCAAATTAAACTTGTATCAACTCCAAAGTAATCATGCACAATGCGATGCCTTAGGCCAACGATTCGATGCCAAGGAATATCTGGAAAGCGATTCTTTATAACCTCGTCCATCTGAAAGGCTGCTTCACCCACGATTTCGAGATTGCGAGTTACTGCATCGATCGTTTTTTGATCATTTAGAAAAGAATCCTTATCCATGCCTTGGACATAGGATGAAATTCGTCCCAAAGCCGTGCAGATATCATTAAGAAGAACAAGAGAATCGCGTTTAGGCATATGCTATATCTGGCTCGATAGCCTTCCACCTTGCGTCGTCTATTGCACGACGAGAAACAACATCGGCAGGCAAGCCCAGCGCAGATTCAATCTCCATGGCCAAATCCACAAATCGCAGGCCGATAGAAGGATCGACTTCCACAAGAACATCAACATCGCTGGTTGGCAGCGCCTCGTTTCTTGCAGTCGATCCAAACACCCCCAATTGAGAAATCTGATATTTTTTGATTAAAAGCGGCTTGATCTGTCTTAAAATGGATATCGCTGCTGAGCAATGCATATTTTCTATGTTAGTGAAACCAATCTCTAGCGTCAACAAGAGATTGCCGTTGTCTCCGACGGAAAAAGAAAATTTTTACACCAAAATCAGATGGCTTTTCGATTTTTGGTTTCGATGGGTAGCGCAAGAGCAAGCGAACCAGTCACCACGCGCTCAGGATCAGTCAAAACACCCAAGAACGGAACAACCGCCCCCAAACTGACAACCTCCGCAAACGACGCCAAGATGATGAGAATCAGCAAAAAGAATAGCTGCACCCGCCTCCGAGACCTAATATGCCCCCAAAGACGATAAAAAGATGCGTAAGTGATGGATTAGTCAAAAGAAATTGCGGATTTAGGATGGCGAAATGCGGAATTTACCACACATTTAGGGACAGTCCCACATTTTGTCAGATGAGGATAAAAATCATTTTTTGAAAAGCTCACTATGGCTACCCGTGCGCTCAAGAAACAAACTATCCGATTCAAGTCGGTATATCAGTAGCCAATCCGGCTCGATGTGACAATCACGCGAACCTTGCCAAGGTCCTATCAACGCATGGTCCCGGTATCTGGATTCCAATGGCCTGTCGGAAATCAAAACCAAAACGACCTCTTTTAACTTTTCTAAATCTTTGCGTTGCTTCTTGAGCTTTTTGAGATCTCGCCGAAATTGACTGGTTTCATGAATTGTCCTCATTCATTCCAACTTGCGAAGAGCTGATCCGTGGTGGCATGAGTGGTAAGATTTCTGTTTTTTCTTGAGTCATCCAATGCTTGGACAGTCTCCTCGTTTGGAATAGAGATATTAAATGGAAGTCCATTTCTCAGAGTAATCTGAGTATAAAATAATCGAATTGCCTCTGTCGGACTCAAGCCTAACTTCCGCAAAATTCCTTCGGCCATTTTTTTGGTTTCTGGTTCAATCCGACTATGCACAGCGGCAGTTTTCATAAATGATATGTGTGGCATTTGCAATGCGCGGTCAAGGTTTTTCTGGGAAAATTTAGCTCGGCTCCTGCGTGACAAGCAAGCAACTGGTAGCTGGCCAATTTTTCTGGTTTTTTGTGCTTTTTGCGGCCAATCAAATCATATCGACGCAGGTGCGCTCCATTTTATTAAAGAGGGCGAGGCCAAAAAACACGACGACTATGCTTACCACCATACTGACACAGATTTGCCAGAGGTAAACTGTTCCTTGTCCCATGAAGGCGAAACGGAAGGCTTCGATGATGAAAACCATGGGGTTCAAGGCAAACAGCCATCGAAAGTTCTCAGGCACAGAACTGAGAGGATAAGCCACGCAACTGGCATACATCCAGAGTTGCATGAAGAAGCCGAGCATGATTTGCAGGTCGCGGAAGCGCGTCGTGAGTCCGGAAACCAAGCATCCAACACCCAGGCCGAGGGCGGCCATCTGCAAGATCAAGACAGGCAATACGATAATACGCCAACCCATTTCGATACCAGCGCCTTGCCACAAAAAATAAACATAAAATATTAGGAAAAGAACCATTTGCATGGCGAGTCCGATGAGATTGGAAATGAGCTGTGAAATCGGAACAGCGAGTCTGGGGAAGTAAACCTTGTCAAAGATGCCGGCATTCGCACTGAATGTGGAAGCTGTTTGCGTGACGCAGCTTTGGAAATAACTCCAACACACAGTGCCTGCGAGAAAGAAGAGCATGGGGGGGATATCGCCAGTCGAGATTTTAGCGATCTTATTGAAGACCAATGTGAACATGAGACTGGTGAACAGTGGTTGCAACACATACCAGAGCGATCCAAAAATGGTTTGCTTGTAGCGGGAGACGAAGTCGCGATGAACGAAGCGATAAATAAGGTCGCGGTATTCCCATAATTCGCGCCAAGGGATATGAAAGACACTGCCATGCGGAGTGATGACTGTCGTCCAATGCTTTTCAGAAAAATTTTGCTGTGAAGTTGTTGTCATTTGCAAGAAGTTGGCGTCAGTGAGCGGAGAAAAGGAAATTTCCTAAGTCTTACGAACTGGGGCTCGGCGAATGGAAGTTTTCAAAGTTTTGTGTCATCCAGGGAAAATGAATCACCATGTTTATCTCCCGGCTCGACGCTTATGTAGATGCGCTTGGGCGAGTAGCGACTGGTCGAGGGGCCGTAGTGCTCATCAAGGAGGTGGAGGAAATAAGCGAAGGCTTCGATCTCGCCGCCATCGGTTTCCTGATAGCAAATCTCCTCGATTTCTCCTTCGAGATAATCGTGTTCCACGCGGAGGACGGCGCCATTTTTGGTGGAACGGATTTCAAATTTCATTTTCGAAAGCTTGATTTGGCAAATCCATGCTGCCGTGCAGGATTCTTAAGATTTGAACCTCTTGGCGTTCGAGCTTGTAAAACAGCAGCTGGTTCCTTGCCAGAAGACTTCGTAAGCCGGAGAGGATTTCATTCCGCGCACGACCGACTTCTGGAAAGTGCAGCAATTCCAAGGCGCGATCTCTCAAGTGGTCGATATAGCGGTCGGCGGCTAATTCGTCGTGATCGGCAATGAATTCCCAGATTTCCAGAGGGTCTTCCTTGGCGCGGCGCGATAGAATCAACCTCATGAGCGCCGGCGCTTGCGTCCCAGACTTTTAACCTCTTCGGAGAGTTCGGCACTCCAATCAACGCCTCCCAACTCTTTGATAGAAACCAAGCCTTCCTGAATCGCATCGCGCAAGTGCATGATTTTTGTGCTATTGCGAGTCTCCTTGGCATGAAGAGCCCTCAGGGCTTCCCGGACAACTTCGCTTGCAGAAGAATAAAGGCCGGTCTCGACTTTGCTCTGCACCTACTGCTCCATTTCGCTTGTCAGGGACACATTCATGGGCAAATCTAAAGTGACCCGCCAAATATTGTCAATTTTTGTCCAACTTATTTCAAGAAAAATGGCGAAAATTCAAACTTCATGTCTGGACGGGGTGTTTTTTCGATTGCTGAAATACTCGATTCACAGCAAATCAAGCTTACCATCAGGTTGGCAGGCTATTGGATCGCCCAAGGAAGTCGTGTAGGAAATTTTCCGAAATTATGTCATTCTGTCAAAAATTTTGGCGATGGCCTTCGAGCAGTTCCTCACTTTTCCAGAAGCACATCGAGCACTTGGGCGACCCCACGCTTCCAATCGGACAAGTGCAGCCCGAAGGCGGTGCAGAATTTTGAGGTGTCGAGGCGGGAATTTGCTGGGCGGACAACAGGAGTGGGATATTCGGGTGTTGTGATGGGGAGGATACGCTCGGGCGTGGCTTTGAGTGGCGAGTTCGCAGCTGCGGCCTTAGCGACTATGTGCTGAGCGAATCCATGCCAGCTTGTTTCGCCGCCGGCGGCCAGATGGTAGAGGCCGAAGGGGAAATTTTCCCTGCCATCGCGGAGGTAGCGCGTGGCGATGTGGGTGGAGGTATCGGCGAGGAGCGCGGCTCCGGTGGGGGCACCGAACTGGTCGGCGACGATACGGAGTTCGTCCCGGCTGGAAGCGAGACGAAGGATGGTTTTGATGAAGTTTTTCCCGTGCGCGCCGAATACCCAGCTTGTGCGGAAAATGAGGTGGTCAGCACCACTGGCGGCGAGGGCGTTTTCGCCTTCGAGCTTGGTTTTGCCATAGACGCCAAGCGGATTCGTGGCGTCCTCTTCGCGGTAGGCGGATGGTTTTGTGCCATCGAAGACATAGTCAGTGGAGAAGTGGATAACGAGAGCGCCGAGTTTCGCGGCCTCCTCGCCGAGGATTCCGGGAGCGCTGGCATTGACGGCTCGCGCCAGATCCTGCTCGGACTCGGCTTTATCCACAGCCGTGTAAGCGCCAGCGCTGAAGATCACATCCGGCTTGGCTGCGCGCACGGCGGCGCGGATCGAGTCGGGACTCGAGAGGTCGCAGGCATCGCGTCCGCAGGCTGCCACCTCGCCGAGCGGAGCCAGCGCGCGCTGGAGCTCGAAGCCGAGCTGGCCGTTGGCGCCAGTGATTAAAAAGCGGGGTGTTTTAGTCATACTTCTCACATTCCGCGAACGATGCGGCCTCGGCATCTTTTGGTGAAACAATCGGGTCGATGCCGATGGCCAGCGGCCAGTCGATGCCGATGGCGGGGTCGTTCCAACGCAGGGCGCGCTCGGTCGTCGGCGCATAGACATTCGTGCACTTGTAGTGGAAGTCCGCCATCTCGCTCACGACCAGAAATCCATGCGCGCAACCGGCTGGCACCCACAAGCGCTCGTGGGCATCACTCGTGAGCATGTAGCCGTCCCATTTTCCAAAGGTGGACGAGCTTTCCCGCAAATCCACGAGCACATCGAAGACCGTTCCAGAAGTGACCCACACGAGTTTCCCCTGTGCGGCGTCGCCGATCTGATAGTGCAGCCCACGCAACACATTCTTCGCCGAGCGACTGTGATTGTCCTGCACGAAATCCGCATCAATTCCGAGTTTGGCGAAGGTTTCCTTGTTCCAGGACTCCAGAAAAAAACCACGCGCGTCACCAAACACGCGAGGCCGCAAGAGGTAGGCACCATCAATTTTTGTCGGATACTTTGTCATAGGAATATTCGAAATGCGGGAGTGGAAAATGCCTGTCGAATGCAGACTGAATGCGCCTCGGCGCAGGCATGCTACCGCCCTTGGTCATCGGCGGAAATTTTTCCACCGGTCCAGAGCCAATCCAAAATGTCTTCCCGTTTTTCACAGGTTTGCCGCGCAGGGCAGCGCGGGTTATTTGACTAAAAATTTCAAAAGCCAAGGCAACATGCTCTTGCCGCGCTCCAGCCAGTGTTTGAGCCGCTCGAGGCGCTCCTCGGCGTTCGCTCGGTCGCCCGATTCCATACCGCTCGCGAGGGATTCCATCGTGCTGATCCTCTCCAGAGCCCGATCCAGCCTGGGTTTCAGCTCCTCTTGGATAAATGCCGTCGCAAATTTGCTCAACTCCAAGTCCGCCACATAGTGATCCCGCCGGTCGCCGGGCATGTAAACCGACTTCACCGCACCGACGGATCGCAGCACCTTCAAACCCTGACTCGCCGCTCCCAGACTGATTCCCAGGCGCTTCATGATGTCATCCATCGCCAAGGCGCGTGACGACACAAAAAGCAGACCGTAGATCTCCCCCACCGACTTCTGTAGGCCGATCAGCTTGAAAAAGCCGATGAAAAGTTCGATCGACTCGACTTCCAAGGCCGACAGCGATTCGGTCTGGGGTTCGAGCATGGCGGGAGCGACTTGCATTCTTGCGCAAAAGAACATCAGAAACCTTCAAGGCCTTCAATAAAAAATGAAATGTCCACCGACAACCCTTCAAAGCCCGCTTGCCGCGAGGTCGCTAAAACAAGACACTGCGATCAGTCATGCCACAGGAGATCGAGGAATTTCTGATGTATCTGGCCACCGAGCGCGGGCTTTCAGAGAGCTACCAATTACTTGTGCAGCGCTCTCTCGAGGCCTTTTCCGCTTGGTTGGAAAAACACACGCAGACGCGCGAGTGGAGGCAGGTCGAGCCGCAACAGATCACCGACTTTCTCGTCTCCCGCAAGCGCTCCGGACTCCAAGCTTCCTCGGTGCGGATCGATGCCGTGGCTGTGCGGATTTTTTTCCGCTTTCTGGTCGCCCGCCGCACATGGACTGAGAATCCCGCCGAGACGCTCACGCTGCCGCGCCCGGAGAAGCACCTTCCCGAAGCCCTGCATGTCGAGCAGGTGCGGAAGTTGATCGAAAGCATCGGCCCGAATGATCCGCTCGGCCTGCGCGACCGCGCGATCTTCGAGCTGCTCTACTCCAGCGGGCTCCGCGTTTCCGAACTCTGCGACGCGCGGCTCGAAAATATCGACCTCGACGCCTCGTTCATTCGAGTCACAGGCAAGGGCAAAAAGACACGCCTCATCCCCCTCGGCCAGCCCGCCTGCGAGGCCATCCGAGCCTACCTGCAGCGCGAACGCCCCGAACTCATCTCCAAAAAAACCGGCGCCGAGATTTTTCTCTCGGTCAGGGGAAAAAAGCTCACCACTCCCCGCATCCGCCAACTCATCAAACAATACGCCGCCCGCGCCGGCATCGAAGCGAATGTCTATCCCCACCTCATGCGCCACAGCTTTGCCACGCACCTGCTCGGCGGTGGCGCCGACCTGCGCGTCATTCAAGAACTACTTGGCCACGCGGACATCTCGACCACGCAAATCTACACCCACATCGAAAAAAGCGGTCTCCAGGCAGTGATCAAAAAATTCCACCCGCGCGCGTGAGAGGATGGCAATGTGCCGTAATTTTATCCTTCAAAAGAACGGATACCCAATCAGTATCGTTACATATCGTGCCTATGCTGAACCGGATCAGAGAAGACGCCGTTGTGAAACCCTTCTACCCGCTGAAGGACATGTCCGACCACGCAGGTGCGATGAAATGCGTCTACGCCGACCCCCAGACCCTCGCCCAGCAATTCAACGACGACGAAGCGGTCTGGCGCGCTTTCGAGAGCCGCCGATTGATCCGGCGCTTCCTTGGCAACCCCCACTTAATTTCTGAAGAATACCTCGACCAAGCCGATTGGCTCGAGGCTGAGCAAACTCGACCCGTGCGGGCTATCGGAATGCCCCTTCACCAAACATGAAAAAGCAACCTGTTTTGGAATCACTCATCCTCACCATCCGCAACCAGAGGGTTCTGTTGGATGCCGATCTCGCCATGATTTATGATGTGCCGACGAAACGCCTGAATGAGCAGGTGAAACGCAATTTCGCACGATTCCCTGAGGATTTTGTTTTTCAGCTTACCTCTGGGGAAAAGCAGGAGGTGGTCGCAAATTGCGACCACCTTGCCCGGCTCAAATTTTCCAAAACTCTGCCCTACGCCTTCACCGAGCACGGTGCGATCATGGCCGCGGCTGTTCTGAACAGCCCTGAAGCGATCAAAATGAGCGTTTTCGTAGTGAGGGCATTCGTTCAAATGCGCGAGCAGCTTGCCGCCAACACAGCCATCCTGAAAAGGCTGGCCGAGATCGACAAGACACTGCTCGAGCAAGATCGATCTCTCGGCGTCATCTGGCGGCAACTCCAGCCCTTGCTCACGCCGCCACCAGCTCAACCTAAAAGACGCATTGGTTTTCACAACAAGGAGGAACAATGACCTCAGAGGGTGACATCGCTGCCCGCCTGCGCAAATGCAAGTAGCGTTCGCGAAGTCATTGCCATCCGCCCGACGCTGGGGTAGTCCTTCACCGCCTGAAGAAAGGCTAAATACCATGCAACGCATCACCCTGCTTTTTCTCGCTCCAATCGTCCTTTGTCTCAGCGCGTGCTCCAGCACATCCCAGGTGAATCCCGCCGTGCTCTCAGCCGCGACCTCGCGCGGCGTGTCCACTTCGACGACATCGAAAATGTCTGCTGGCGAGAAGCTCGACTTCTCCGACATTCGCAATCTCGTCGCCAGCAATGTGCCGGATGACAAAATCATCGCCTATCTGAACAGCACACGGCAGGTGTGCAATTTCTCCGCAAGCGAAATGTCGGCTCTGAAATCCGCCGGCGCCGATGCCCAGTTGCTCGGGTTTCTTTCAAACACGAGCGGATTCTACGGCCGCTCCCCTGCTCCACAAAACAGAACCGCCCTGCGCTCTCCCGGCCAATACACCAACTCGCAGCTGTATCAAGACGAACAACCCTTCGCCTACAACGAACCGGCGATCGATGGCTTCTACAACTCGGGCTATGAGGAATCCCTCTACAGCCCGTTTTCATTCAACTAACCCCGCCGCAAGGCCCACCGGAGCGTGACTGCAAAAGCCCCGCTTTGGAATCAGCGTCTGCCCTTCGCGGGCTTGGCGGGCGCGGCAGCTGCAGGGATTCTTGGCGCGTGGATCAGTGCGTTCAGCTCGGGGATGTTTCTCATTTTGGCCGTATTGGCTCTTGCCGCATGGCTACCCCTCCGCCGCAGCGCCTGTGTTTATGCCGCTGTCGCGTTTTTGTTCGCCGCTCTGCAAGTCGTGCAGATCCGCGAGTCCTCGGCAGCAAGACTCGCTGAAAAACTCGGCGGCTTGCCGCATGTGGCCCGCATCGAGGGAATCGTTCGCACCGAACCCTCGGTGGGCGCGAGTGGAAAATCCCGCTTCGTCGTGGAGGCAACGCACATCGAAATCGATGGAGAAAAAATCAGCCTCCCCTGCGATATCCTCGCCGTGGTTCCCTCGGGCACGCCCGCCCTCGAAGACTCCGTGCGCCTCATCGGCAGCCTGCGTCCGATTGCCCCGCCGCGAAATCCCGGCCAATTCAACGCGAAGCGTGTCATGGAGCTTCGAGGCATCTCCTGCGAACTCGTCGCCACCTCGCCGAGAGATCTCGAAATCACCTCGCCCTCCACAGGTTTCTCTCTGCCACGCATCGCCGCATCCTGCCGGAAATGGATGGAGTCCACCCTGCGCGAAGGCATTTCCTCGGATCCCCTCGTCTGCAATCTGCTCGCCGGGATCGTGCTGGGAGTAACCTCCGACATCCCCGATACGCTGCAGGACGAGTTCCGCCAAACAGGAACATTTCATCTTTTTTCAGTCTCGGGTCTTCATGTGGGAATGATCGCCCTGATCCTCTGGCAGGCCTTCCGAATGGCAGGAGTGGGCCGGGGCATTGCCACCTGCGTGATCATTCCAGCGCTGTTTTTTTACGCACTTCTCACAGGATGGAAACCCTCGAGCATCCGCGCGGCGACGATGACTGCAATTTTTCTGATCGGCATGGCTTCGGGTCGGCAGTCGATCGCACTCAATTCGCTCTGCGCGGCGGCATTCGTCATTCTGCTTCAATCCACGAACGAGTTGTTCAATCCAGGATTCCAACTCTCATTCACGGTCGTCGCCGCGATCCTGCTCGTTGCCGGGCCTCTCCAGGAGCGGATTCGAGAACGCCTTGAGCCGGACCCGTTCATTCCCGTCCCTCTCTGGACAAAATGGCAGAAGAAGCGACACGAAGCAGCAGGCCACACGGCGGGCTTGCTGGCGGTATCACTGGCCGCCTGGATCGGCTCGCTGCCGCTGACGGTTTTTTATTTCCACATGGTCTCCCTTTCGGCCTTGGCAGCGAATCTCCTCGTTGTCCCGCTTTCCTTTCTCATCATGGCAACCGCTGTTTTGTCGTTGGCAAGCGGCCTCGCGAGCGCGGCTCTGGCTGCGGTTTTCAACAACGCGAACCTTGGCTTCACAAAAATCCTTCTTCTCATCATCCAAGCAGCGGCATCCCTGCCGGGGTCGTTTGTTCCCGTCGCTGGCTGGCAGGCGGCGCCAGCAGCGATCACAGTTTTCGATTTTGGATCCGGCGGCGCCACGGCCGTTCAAAGCGGCGGCCGCCTCTGGCTCATCGACTGCGGGTCGCGGTGGGATTTTGAAAATGTTGTCACCCCCTGGATGCGCAGCACAGGCCATTGGAGTCCAGACTCGCTTGTGCTCACACACGGCGATGCCGATCACATCGGCGGAGTCGGCACCCTTCTCGACACAAATTCCCTCCCGCGAATCATCGACTCACCGCTACCGGACCGCTCTCCCGTGCGCCGCAGACTTCATGCGGCGGTGGCCGCTTCCAATTTGCCTATTTCCAAAGCGCAGGCGGGCGACCGCTTTGAGATCAGCCCATCAATGACGCTGCAAATCCTGCATCCCCCGCCGGATCTTGTGGCAGCGACAGCGGATGACAAATCGCTCGTTGCTTTGCTGGAATCCTCCACAATGCGGGTCTTGATCGTCTCAGACGCCGGGCCGGCCACCTTCGAGTGGCTACTGCAAAATCAACGCTCCGCCATTGCTGCGGATATCGTTATTCTTGGCCGTCATCACTCCGGCGCGCCGCCCGAGGCCTCGTTCCTACGGGCCGTCAATCCCTCGCTTGTCGTGGCCACAGCGGCAGGCTTCCCTTCAAACGAACCGATCGATGAGCAATGGGCATCCATGACGGAGAGCCTCGGCATTCGCCTCTTCCGCCAGGATCACACTGGCGCGGCGATGATCCGCTTGGAGAAAGAAGGCTTCGTCGCGAAAGGCTTTCTCAACGGAGAGACTTTCAGCCGATAACCACTCGCGCGCCCTCAGGCACCAGATCAAAAAGCTCCGCCATGTCGGCGTTGCGGAGCCGTATACAACCATGGCTGGCAGGCGATCCGATCAGGTCTTCGCGATTCGTCCCGTGAAAATAAATGTATCGATCACGCGTGTTCGCATTCTCTTCGTCGAGGCCGGAGAGCCAGAAGATGCGGGTCAGAATGCCATCCTGTTCGCCGCCGGGTGCAGCCAAGACGCCCGTGGGCTGGCGGCTTTTGAATTCCGCCCACAATGGCGCGCCGGCACCGATTTTTTCCTGCACAGCGAAGCGCCCCGTGGGCGTCTTGAAGCTTCCGGGCTTAAATCCCACGCCAAAACGCGATGTGGAGACGGGCCAGGATTTGATCAACTCTCCGCTACGCCGCAGATCCAGCATCTGGCGCGAAATGTCCACTCGCATTTCCCATTCTTCCGAGGATTGCCGTGCGGGCGTTTCCAATGTCATATATGTCTATTATGTTAAAACCCCATAAACTCGCAATCGTCGGCGCATCCGGTGCGGTCGGAATCGAAATGCTCCGCGTCATGGAACGCCGCAACTTCCCCGTAGCCAGTCTCCGTCTTCTGGCATCCCCCCGCTCCGCTGGAAAAACCCTCACCTTCCGTGGCGAGGAAATCACAGTCGAACCACTGCATTTGAATTCCTTCGAGGGTATCGATATTGCGCTCTTCAGCGCTGGCGGAGCGATCTCGCGCGACTTCGCCCACGCGGCCGTGACCAGTGGGGCCGTGGTGGTGGACAATTCCTCGGCCTTCCGCATGTCGCATGATGTGCCACTCGTTGTTCCCGAAATCAATGGAGCGGATGTCAAAAACCACCGCGGCATCATTGCCAATCCAAACTGCACGACGGCCATCACCCTCATGGCTCTGCACCCGCTGCACCGCGCATTTGGCGTGACCCGCCTTTTCGCATCGAGCTACCAAGCGGTTTCTGGAGCGGGTGCGCGCGCGATCGATGAACTCCGTCATCAGACAGAAGCACTCGCCAAGGGCCGCCCCATCGTGAAGGAAATTTTCCCGCACCAGATCGCGTTCAATGTCATCCCGCAGGTCGATTCCTTTTTGGACACTGGCTACACGAAAGAGGAAATGAAAATGGAAAACGAGGGGCGTCGCATCATGCACCTGCCCGACTTCAAGGCCTCGGTGACCTGTGTGCGCGTTCCCGTTTACCGCGCCCACTCGGTGGCCGTGAGCGCCGAGTTTTCAAAACCCATTTCGCTCGAAGAAGCCCGCACAGCCCTCAAAAATGCGCCCGGACTCCAATTCGTAGAGGATGGATACCCGATGCCGCTCGACTGCGCCGGGAAGGACGACTGCTTCGCCGGCCGTCTCCGCCGCGATTGTGCGATGGAAAATGGCATCGCCTTCTGGGTTTGCGGCGACCAGTTGCTGAAGGGTGCCGCCCTGAATGCCATTCAGATCGCCGAACTCCTCTAACATGAAAATCGAGCGGCTCATCTCCCTGCCACCCGCCATGTCCGCCCACTTCCCCGGCACGGCCGAGGGGTCGGGGTGGTTCGCCGCATGCGATCCCGCAGGCAGCAAACTCGGCTCCGGCGGAGGCGTGGCCCATCTGCTCGCCGAAGCCTGGCGCAGCAAAGGCGTGAACGCGCCGTTCGAGGAATGGTGCGACTCGCCGTCTCTCAAACTCGCCCTCATGGCCGGTGGACAAAGCCGCCGCCTGCCTGCCTACGCCGCCACGGGTAAGATTCTCATGCCCTTCCCCGCCTTGCGCTGGGCGGACGGCCAGCGCCTCGACCAGACGCTGCTCGATGTGCAGATGCCCGGCTTCGGCCACATCGCCGCGCGCGCTCCTTTGCAGAGCCGGGTCATGGTTGCCAGCGGCGATGTGCTCCTGCGCTTTCCTCCGAGGCTTCCCGCCATGCCGGATGCCGACATCCTTGGTCTTGGTATGTGGGTGGATGCCCATACGGCCTCGCACTTCGGGGTTTTCTTCACCCCCAAGTCCAGTCCGGAGGAACTCGCTTTCTTCCTCCAAAAACCCAAGCCTGACGAAATCACCAAGCTCGCCGCCGACCATCTCTTCCTGGTCGATACCGGCCTCTGGCTGCTGAGCGCCAAGGCGGTGTCCGTGCTTTTCAAAAAGTGCGGATGGAATGCCCAGGCGGGACAATTTACCAAAGGCGTGCCAGATTTCTACGAACTCTACGCCGGCATGGGTCCCTGCATGGGAAGCCGTCCCGCCGCGCATGATGAGGACATCGCCAGCCTGACCTGTGCCGTCGTTCCGCTGCCGGATGCCGAGTTTTACCACTTCGGCACAAGCCGCCAGATGATCGAATCCGTCTCGGCGCTTCAAAACCGCAGCCTCGACCAGCGTGGCCAGTCCCACCTGTCGCTGAAGCCGCACCCGGACATGTATGTCCTGAATTCCGACTTCGCCTTCAGCTCGCGATCCAGCGCCAACAAGCTCATCTGGGTCGAGAATTGCATCCTCCCGGCGGCGCTCCCGCTCACTTGCGAAAATGTTCTCACCAACCTGCCAGCGGAAATCGGAACGCTTTCCCTCGCGCCTGGAGTCTGCGTGGACACTCCGCCGGTGGGCGAGTCCGCACACTGCCTGCGCGTGTATGGATTTGATGATTCCTTCAAGGGCGCGATTGGCGAAGCATCCACAGAATGGCTTGGCGAACCCTGCGCAGTATGGTTCCAGCGGCGCGGCATCACTCCAACGGATTGCGGTCTACCGCTGAACACCGATATCCAGTCCGCGCGCCTATTCCCAATCTTGGAGTCCACCGATCTCACCGCGCGCATGGTTTCTTGGATGTCCTCACAAGAGCCCGCAAAGGATGCCGAACTTCTGGTCATCTGGAAAAACAGCGAACGCCTCTCCGCGCAGGAGATCACCGAGCGTTTCAATCCCGCCCGCCTCATCGCCGAGAGACGCCTCCAGATTGCCGCAATCACGCCGCGCCTGTTTGCACAGCGCGGCAACAATCCCTTTTACCGCCTCGACCTCGACAGCACCGCACGGTTCTTTGCGGAAACAAAGGCACCCACTCCGGAACTCGGCGCGCCCGGTGGCTCACCGATGGATTTTCTCTCCGAGGCCATGTTCTGCTCGCAAGTGGCCCACACGCGCGGCGAGGAAGCCGTTTCAAACCTCTACGAAAAGCGCGCCTTCTCATTCCTGAGCGATCTGGTGGTCGATCGCATCGCAGCCAAAAAGTGTGCACCCATGCGGACTGCTGTAGATGACCAAATCGTGTGGGGCAGGTGTCCCATCCGCATCGACCTCGCCGGAGGCTGGACCGACACGCCTCCGTATTGCCTGAAACGCGGCGGGGCTGTCGTAAATGTCGCGCTCGATCTCAATGGCCAGCCGCCCGTGCAAGTCTTCGCCCGCGTTCCAGCGCTCCGAGAAATCGTCATCCGCTCCATTGACCTCGGAGCGGAAACGCGCATCCGCACCTTCGAGGAGCTTGAAGACTTCACCCATGTCGGCGCCGAGTTTTCGCTCGCGAAGGCCGCTCTGGCACTCGCCGGTTTCCATCCGCGCTTCACCGCTCACACCCGCGCGGCATCACTCGAAGCCCTACTCGGTGAATTCGGCGGCGGACTCGAAATCTCCCTCCTCGCCGCCACGCCGAAAGGCTCCGGTCTCGGCACCAGCAGCATCCTCTCCGCCACACTTCTCGGCACCCTCTCCGAAGTCTGCGACCTCGGCTGGGATCACGAGGAAATCTGCTCCCGCACCCTCGCGCTGGAGCAACTCCTCACAACCGGCGGCGGATGGCAGGATCAGGCAGGAGGAATCCATCGCGGTCTGAAAATGATCGAATCCTCGCCCGGTTTCACCCAACGCGGTCTTGTGCGCTGGCTCCCCCAACACCTCTTCGGCCCGTCGAACACCAACGGCATGGCCCTGCTCTACTACACAGGCATCACCCGCGTCGCAAAAGGCATCCTCCGCGAGATCGTGCGTGGAATGTTTCTCAACCGCCCGGAAACAATGTCCCTCCTCGACGAAATCGCCGCCCATGCGCGTGATTCATTTGATATCCTGCAACGCGAATCCTGGGACGGCCTCTGCAGCGTCGTGAGGCGCACATGGGAACTCAACTGCGCCCTCGATGCCGGCACCAACCCGCCCGCCGTTCAGGACATCCTGAACCGCGTCTCCGATTGGACCGCCGCCGCAAAACTCCCCGGAGCCGGCGGCGGCGGCTACATCCTCTTCCTCGCAAAAGACACCGAAGCCGCCTCCCGCATCCGCCACGAACTCACCACCCGACCCCCAAACCCCAGAGCCCGCTTCGTGCGAATGGACATCTCAGACACCGGCCTCCAAGTCACGCGAAGCTGATCAACGCCAACATTGGTGCGGATTTTTTAGAAATTGATAGCCCAACTTCCACAACGATACTCAAAGAAGTGCGCCCCCCGGGACTCGAACCCGGAACCAATTGATTAAGAGTTAAACATTTTGGGGGGTTGCGCTATGTGCTAATGTGTTCCGAAATGAATACACAAAAAACCTCTAAAACGGCTCTGGCAAAGGATTCAGTAACTTTTGGCGATGGGCAAAAATCGGGTCGTGCCGCATCGGGGTTAAACAAAAAAAGTGCAGTAAAAGTGCAGAAAGGTTCTCCCACGCTGGGCAAGGGAGATGCGAGGTTTTGGATGCAGAACGGGAAGCTGGTTCGGCGGAATGGGTCGCCGAATTATTCGTTCCAGATTCAGTTCAAAGGGCGGCGGCTGACTTTCACTTCTCGCACGGCGAACAGGGATGCGGCGGCGAGGTTTGCGGCGGGGTTTTATTTGGATCTGCTGGCGTTAGGGTTGGATGCGACTTTGCAGAAGCACAGGCCGGAGGAGCGGGGGCAGGATGAGGCGGTGCGGCCTGTGGCGACGGTGGGGGGTTGGATCGCGGCGGCGGAGAAGGTTTCTCAGACGAAGGGGGCGACTTTTCATTCGTATGCTACGGCGCTGCGGAAGATCGTGGGCGATTTGCTCGGGGTGAAGCGTTCGGACAAGCGGTTTGGTCCGAAATCGGGCGGGGCGGCAAAGTATCGGGAGAAGGTGGATGCGGGGGGCTTGGATTTGCTTTCGCCGACGGCATTGCAGGCTTGGCGGTTGGCTTATGTGGGGAAGGCGAAAAATCCGAAGCAGAAGGCTTCGCGGATGACTTCCTGCAATTCGACGATCCGGATGGCGCGGTCACTTTTCGCGCCGAAGGTGGTGAAGTTTATTTCGGATTTGCGACTGCCGGAGCCGTTGCCTTTTGCGGGGGTGGAGTTTTTTCCGAGGCAGTCGGCGAAGTATTTTTCGAAGATCGATCCGAAGGAGCTTTTGCAGGCGGCGCGGGAGGAGCTTTCGGAGAAGGAACCGGCGGCTTTTCTGGCTATGATTCTAGCACTGGCGGCGGGGTTGCGGCGGGGGGAGATTGATTCGTTGTGTTGGGGGCAGGTGGATTTCAACCGGCAGTTGATTCGGGTGGAGGAGACGGAGATGGGTGGGCTGAAGTCGCGGGATTCGCGGGCGGAGGTG
>JBILWM010000050.1:0-21436 GCA_044369905.1 Terrimicrobiaceae bacterium
GAATGCTCGGCGATCCAGCCGCTGAGCCAGCGCACTTTTTCCTCACCTACTTCACGTCCCTGAACTTTGATCGGCCATTGCATGGCCCCTCTTTGCTCTCAAATCGGATTGTAGTCCAGCTTTTTTTTGCAACTATCGGAGATGCGCCCAACTTGGCACAGCTTTTCCGTGGCGCTTCCGAATGTCGTGTTTCGGATAAAAAATCGGTCAGCAACGGCGCGCTAACCCTTGCCGAAATGAGCGCGCTACCACGCAGCGATTGCGACTACGCTGGAACGGCCGGCGCTTCGTTGATGGCGTCGAGAAGCAAACGAATCTTTCCGAAGTCGCGTTTCTTGGGCACGAGGACGATGCGGGGCATGTGGTGGAGGTGGTGGTCGTCGGCTTCTTCTTCGAGGGCGGATGTTTGATCGATGCTGCCTGAGGCTAGGATGCCGTCGAAGCGGGCGTTGAGGTCGGCGATGGCTTCGTCGGTGAGGGCGTGGTTGATGCGGATGACCATTTTTTCGCGCACCCAGCGGTAGGAGTGGAAATTCCGGTAGAATTCGGAGATGTGCTTCACAGCGTCATCCACATCGTAGGTGAAGTGGATGAGGTGGAAGTCGGTCTCCGAGACAAGCCCATTGGCGAGGAGGTCGTTTGTAATGAATCGGCGCCAGGTTTCCCAATAGTGGCCGTTCGGGCGGTCCACCATCACGATGGGAACGATGGGCATTTTTCCGGTTTGCATGAGGGTGAGGATTTCGAAGCCCTCGTCATGCGTTCCAAATCCGCCCGGGAAGAGAGCAAAGGCGCTGGTCTCTTTGGCGAAGTTCAGTTTGCGGGTGAAAAAATAATTGAAGTCGATGAGCTTCGGGTCGCCATGGATGGTCGGGTTGGCAGATTGTTCGAATGGGAGCCGGATATTGAGTCCGAAACTCTTCTCGGCCCCTGCCCCCGCTTGGGCGGCGCCCATGATGCCATCGCCACCGCCTGTGATGAGCATGTAACCGGCTTCGACGATTTTTTTCCCGAAGGCGAGGGCTTGCGCATACTCGGGCTGGGTGGGTTTCGTGCGGGCGCTGCCGAAGACGGCCACCTTGCGGATGCGGTTATACTTGGCGAAGACGCGTGCGGCGGTGCGCATTTCGCGCAGAGCGCGACTCATGAGCTTGAGTTCGGCAATGGTGGCGTGATCCCTTCCGAACCCGAGCGCGGTGTCGATCATCTGCTCGATGTATCGGGTGGCTTTGCCTTCGGCGACTTCAGCTGTGAGGGAGTGGATGCGGGGATCGATTTCTTTTTCTTTCATGAACGGAGAGGAATCAGATTATGCTCGCGACGCCTTAGGGCAAACGCAAAGCGAGTTTCCATAATGACTGCTACGAAACATCCCAAATCCTCGAAACGCCTCCGCCCGTTTCGCGTGTTGGCTTGTGGTTGCTTGCTTCTCACGGCATCCCCGGCGTTCTCTCTCGAACTTTCGATTCCTGCCGGTGGAACATTTGACCCTTTCCTTCTGGCGTTGAAGCCAGGTGTCCAGATGAGTCCCCTACCCGCTTGGATGGATGGCCCAGCTTCGATCAAGCCAGATTCCGGGCGTGTTGAAATTCCAATTTCGCCGCTGTGGAAGGAGTCCACCGTGGAGATGTATGCCGTGACAGTCGTCTTCGAAGACACCGGTGATGGCGGTCCTTCGCTCGGTTGGAGGCGCCAGGATGAGGAGTCCACTATTTCCAACGGGCTCGGCGAGATCGGGAATCCCATGGGCCTGAACTCGCGCACGGTTCTGCTGCCGCAGTCGCTCACGAAGGACGGCGGCATTCTTGTGGTTTCGCATGCGGGAAAATTCGATTCCCTGCTGAGCCTTGCGGTGAGACCGGCGCGACTCGACGAAACGGCTGTATTGGGCGGCAGGCGCACTGCGGCACTCGTTGATGACTCTTTTCAGGTCTATGACGACCGCGAGGTCAGCGGGGCACGCCCCGTCCCGCTGGCAGGTGATGTGAGGGTCGGAACGATTGTCGAAGCCGAGTTGTCCGCAGCCGTCGAACCGCTCAAGGATGTGCTCGAATTTATCGCGCCGGTGGAGGGTCAGGTCGAAGGCGCTGTAATCCATCTGGAGGCCTTGGGCCTTGATCCCGAGGCCACACTCAGCGTCTCGGTAAATGCCACGCCAACGGGCCAGATTTCTTTTCCCTCGTTTGCGCTGGATGATCCTTCGCTGGTCACGGACTGGAATGGGCGCTTGCTGCTTGCCGGTTGGCGCAAAGGCTCGCTCTTCGTTTCAGCCCGCCATTTCAAGCAGGGGGAAAATACAATAAGCATCGACCTGAAACGATCCGAGGGAGAGACCGGACGGGAGGTCTTTTTAAGAAACAGTTCGCTTCACCTACGCTTCACCCCAGCTGCTTTTTCGCCAATTCCAGATCCGACGCCAACAGGCAATCCTGCGGAAGTGAGCCTGAAAGACGCGCCACCAGCAGTGGACTTCCAAGCCATTGATCCTATTTTGCCCAGCGAGGATGGTTCCGAACCTCCAACGAACCATTAATTTCATGTCCTTCCGCTCAGTTCTTATAGCCATAATTATCACACTGATCGTTGCAAAGTCCGCGGTGGTGACATGAGTGATATTCAATGCAACAAATTCCGCTGTTCAGGAATTGGCTCTGGGCCAGATCAACGCATCTCTGGATTCGGTTGCCGAGCAGATTGAGAGCCTGTTTGAACCCTGCGAACGAATCCTCTTTTCACTGACTGATAGATTCCGTTCTGGAGATATCCCTCTCAAAGATCCCAAGGAAATGGCGACGGAATTAGCAACGCTCCTCGCGTTTGAAAAGGGAATCACATGGATCAACTTTGGATTCGCCGATGGGAGCTTCGCCGGCGCGCAAAGCAAAGATGGCAAAATTTCGATCCGAGTCTCAAATATTCAGGATGGCAAAGCCGAGTCTTGGGATATCAACCCCCATGGTTCGCTGGAAAATGAGCATCCCGAAAAGACATTTGAAGGCTTCGACGCACGCACGAGACCTTGGTTTCAAGCAGCACAGGCTAAAAGTGGCCTGGCGTGGACGAAGCCATATGATTTTGTGGGAGGTGGCCGGGGAATAAGCTGCTCCCTCGCCTACAGAGATAAGGAACAGAGATTGATCGGAGTTTTGGCGATAGATTTCAGCTTGGAGGAAATCACAAAATACCTCACGGAACTTCAGCAGAACTCGACATGTGAGGCTATTGTCTTCCTTGAGGACGGCCAATTACTTGCACCACAGAAAACCAAACACGCCCAGTCCCTTGTTTCAAAAGTGATGTCTCTTTTGGCTGACGACCAAAAGAAAGATGATCTTTTCAATGGCAGTGGACGCATCGTCGAGGAGTTCTCATTGGATGGGCAAAGTCTCATCATCGGCCTCCGCCTGACTGAGGTCGCAGGGGGTGTGAAATGCTTGAGCACAGTGGTTTTCAACCGCCATAGAACTTTTGGATCGGTTGAGAAATCTTTGCGGAGCAGCGCCATTCTTTCCCTAGTGGCATTGGTCATTACGCTTATTCTCGCGACCCTGGTCGCCAAGCGCGTCAGCAGTCCTCTGCAGAGCCTCACAAGCGAGGTCTCCAGGATCGGTCGCTTTGAAATGGATTCCATACAACTGCCCAAATCATTCATCCGCGAAATCCGCGTGCTTTCGGAATCCATTGCCCGAATGCGCGACAGCCTGAAGTCTTTTTCCAAGTATGTGCCCATCCACATCGTGCGCGACTTGGTCAAGACGGGCGGCGTTGCCTCGCTTGGCGGTGAGAAACGCCTCATCACGGTGCTTTTTTGCGATATCGAGGGTTTCACCGGCTATGCCGAAAAAGTTACCCCGGAAAAGGCGGTGGATACACTCACTGGCTACTTTGAGGTGTTTGGTGAGGCCATCCACAAGGAGGATGGAGTCATCGATAAATTTCTCGGTGACGGCTTGATGGCTCTTTTCAATGCCCCTGCTCCCCTCACCTTGCATGCGCGGGCGGCCTGTCGGACTGCTATCGAAGCCCAGCAACAACTTCTGCAGCGTGCGAATCAAGGCTGGAGCCTCAAAGTGAGAATCGGTCTGCACACAAGCGAGGCATTGGTTGGCAATGTCGGAACGGCACAGCGCTTCAGCTACACGGCGATCGGCGATGGCGTGAACCTCTGCAGTCGCTTGGAAGGAATCAATAAAATCTATGGCACGCGCATCATTGCGAGTTCGGACACCATGGACGCCGCTGGATGCTCTGATTTTGCGTGGCGAAAGCTGGATCGTGTGGCCGTAGTCGGGCGCACAGAACCGCTCGAAATCTACGAACTGCTTGGCATGAAGGAGGAGATTCCGAAGGAACTAATCCAGATCGCTGAAACCTACACGCAGGCCCTGGAGCATTACTTCCGCCGGGATTTTGAAGGGGCACTGGCACTGCTCAAGGAAATTTCAGAAATCGATTCTCCCGCCCGGTTCTTGCTGAAGCGCATTACCGAACTTCAGAACCTGCCGCTTGGCAACTCTTGGAACGGGGTATTCCAAGCGACGAGCAAATAATCAATCCCAGGGTGTGTGCAGTCGCACGCAGATTACTCGCCCACGGGGATGCTCGGATTCCATTTTTGCCACTCGGGGCGGGGTTCGTGGTTCAGTTCAAAAGAGTCTCCGCTCTTGGCTTCAGTTCCCATCGCGGTGTTGTCGGGCGTGGCAAAGGCGATGCGGCCATCCGGAGCCATGATGGATTCGGTTTGGATGCGGAATTGGAGGAATCCCAGCGAGGCCTTGAGACCGCTCGAATCCCAGAATTTCGAGTTGGCCCGCACGAGATGGCGATATCTTTTCTCCACCACTACAGTCAGCATGATCTGGCGACCATCGGAGGAAAGCGACTTTGCCGTAACGCGGCCGACATTGATGCCACGGTAGTAGACAGATGCTCCGGCATTGATGGGCGTGGAATCTGAGAGGAGGTTAAGCGTCAGGCCACTTTGGAGTATTTCCTCGGCATCGATAGTCGAGCGCCCTGTAAAAGAATCCGCGAGTCGCTTGGAGGAACCAGGTGTGCACTCGATGTAAACACCGCTGATGAGGGTTTCGAGGCCAGTGATGCCTTGAAGGGAAATATTCGGGCGGACGATCGAGAAGAACGAATCCTCCCGGCGCAGAAATTCATAACCTTGGTTGAGGCGGGCCGTAACAACAACGCGGCCCTCGGATGTTTCCACGCCGTGCACCACGCCAACAGGGACGCCGAGGTAGCGGAGTTCCGTCTGGCCCGGGGCAAGCCCCCTGCCATTGATGAACCGGATTTTGATCGGAGCTGAAAGGGCACGGGCATTCACCTCATCCTCATAGAGGGCGAAATTGGCATTCTGCGAAGCCGTCTTGGTTCGGGGTGTGAAAGTGTCGAAGGCCACGGCGCCTTGCATGAGGCCTTGAAGACCGTTGACATCAAACTGCAGGAAACCGGGCCCCGCTTTGATGGAGGTCGCCGGAACGCGCCAGAACCGGGCATCGGCATCCAATGCATTGCGAAACTCCGGGCGAATCACTCCATGGAGGACAGGCTTTTCGCGGCCATCGAGTTTCTTTGCCAGAATCGAGCCCACCACGACTCCCTTGTAGAGAACCGGGGTTCCCTTGCCGATCGGCGGGAGGTTTTCAGCGGAAAGAGTGAATGGCAGGCCTTGGCGTTCGGCTTGCAGGCGCTCCCACTCCTCGGTGGTCACTGAGCGACCGGCGAAGAGGTCTGTGCGTGTGCCCCCAGAGCCGGGAGCGAGTTCGATGTAAACTCCGCTGACCAGTGTATCGAGGCCGCTCACGCCTTGGAGGGAAACATGAGGGCGCACGAGGGTGAAGGAAGCCGCTGTATCTGCGAGATGCTCGTATTCCGGCATGAGTCGAAACGCTGCAAGGATGAGCCCGGTGGACGGACTGGGCTGAATGGATTCCACAAGGCCGATTGGTTGGCCGAGATAGCAAACTTTGGTTTCGCCCGGCGTGATTCCCCGAGCATTATCGAAGGTCACAGTCAGGAGGCGCCCTGCGCTCCGTGAAGCGAACTCGTTCGAGGATAACTCCAGCAAGGCATCGTTCGAGATCTCCATCCCATTCCTGTCGAAGTGATCAAACGCCAGCGCGCCTTGGACTAAGGCATCAACTCCCTCCACATCGAGCTTCAAGCCATGCTGGCCAAATTTCATGGATGTCGCAGGCAGACGCCAAAACCGCGAGGTCGTGCGCAGCGTGCCACGATACGCCTGCTCGATCATCACGCGAAGTTCGGGCATGCCATTTTCATCGATAAGTTTTTCACGAACGAGTCCGACTTTGACTCCCCGGTGGTAGACCGGCGTGCCTCTGTTTAAGAATGGAATCTGGGCACCCTTGAGTCGGACAGTGAAGGCACCGGGAAGAAGCGGCATGAGGGGCGGTTCGGGGAGTCCCACAAAACGGGTCGCCGAGTCACCACCGGGGTTCCGGGCGCGGATCGAGTTGCCCTGGATGATGGATTCCAGACCGGTGAGCTCCGCCAGGGTGATGACTGGTTTTTCCACCCAGAAGTCGGTCTCCTCGCTCGCAAGACCTGCCGCAAATTCCTTGAGGCGGACTTTGACGAGAACCTTGTTGAGATTTTTATCCAGTTCCACTGCGGTGACCATCCCCGCATCCACGCCGCGATAGACGAGCGGGGTTTTACCTGCCTGAATACCTGGCACCTCATCGAATGAGATTTCGATTTCAGGCCCCATCGATTTGTAGTCGGTCCACAGAAACCATGCGGTGGCTGCGGCGGCGATAAGCGGGAAAATCAAAACCCAGGCAACGCTGCGTTTGCGGGAGTCGCTGATGACTCCATGGTCGTGTTGTTCGTGCTGATTCGTCATTGGGATTTTGGCAATGGATGCCTCCAGATCATGTGAGTCTTATAGACATCCGCTGCGTAGAGCGTGCAAATAATCATCACTGCAAAAAAAAGTGCGCCAACCTCTGCTTGCACACTGGCTAAAATTCCAAGTTGCCCAACGGCGACGAGGATCGAAAGAAGAAACACATCAATCATTGCCCAGGTGCCTATGCGCGTGAGAAATGCGTGAACCTTCATGCGACGAGATTGCGAAATGTCTGATCCGTGCAAGCTGAGCAACCAAGAAAGCGATACGAGTTTCACAGCCGGCACAACGACGCTTGCCAGAAAAACCACAATTGCCACGGGAACAAGTCCGGTGTCGTAGAGTTCCATTACTCCACCCATGACGGTGAGGGATTCCACCTGTCCGGTAATGGTGATTGTCATAACCGGCAAAAAATTGGCCGGGATGTAGAGGATAATCGCTGCGGCTGTGAGGGCCTTTGACAGATTGTATCGGAGTTGGTCTGTCATTTCGCGTCCTCAACATAGAGCTCGGCGCATTTCCTGTCGAAGCACTGAATGGCCAGCATGGTGAGGACTGCTGTGGCGAGAATCCAAAGCGAACCTGGTTCCCAACTGACCGTGCCAAGGGTGCGGAGTTTTACAACGGAGACCATGCAGGCGATGGCGAAAACCGGCAGGAGATTCCAAGGTTCGAGCGCCTCGACCAGTCGGAGCGCTGCTCCCATGAATGGAAGGCGCATTTGGAGAGTCCAACAGGCGGAAACATAAGAGACCGAGAGCAGGTAGAAAACCGGCGCTAAAATGGCAGAGAAAAAAACAAGTGCGCCGAGGGGTTGAAATCCCTGCATCCACAAACCTTCGACACCTGTGATTATCAAGTTTTCCTGATAATTTCCTGCGACGCTGAAGATGAGAATCGGATTCATATTAGCCGGGATGAGCGTGATCAAGGCCGCCATCGCAAAAGCCCAGGCCGCCATCATCGTGCGCCCGGGGTGTGCTGACTTGATTTGCTCACCACAGCGTCCGCAGCAGAGGAATTCATGGGGTTTCAACTGGCGGTCGCGCAATGGAGCATGACAGCGGTGGCACTGAATCCAGCGCAGGTCAGGTGGCGGAGCTGATGAATTGAGTGCGGACATAGCCGAGGACTAAATGACAACTCCTATCAGGGCGTAAAAATCATTTGCCCGGTTAGCGTGGAACGATCGCGATAAAATTCCGAACGCGGACGATTTCGGCCAGTGAGATACCATTCTCTGCCCACATGCCACTGGAGCTGCCGCCATCGAGATTGATCGCCGTCTTTGGCTTCCATGTATCAAGAATCGAAGGCAACGCGAGGATGCGGGCGGCGTCCGCCAAGGTAACGGATGAGATGTAGATGAGCGCGGTTTCGCCACGAGTTCCCTTTGCCACGACAGTCCGGCGGGCGAATCGTTCTTCATTGAGACCTGGGACCAACTGGTCGTCTTCCACAAGCATCGGACCGCATTGAATCGCTTGAAGAAGTTGCGATTTGCCGGAATCGTATTCCCCCGAGCGGAGGATCGAAACATGGCCATCATGCCTCACACCGACGAGTCCGCTGAGGAGTTTTGCCTTCTCAAAGCCGTTGATTGTTTTGCCATCGGAGATCATGAGGCCTACTGGACGGTAGTCTTTATGAAAGTAGCCGCCGTTGACACCTGCCACTACCTTGGCGTTGTTCAGAGTGTTGGCGAGCGTCGCATTTCCAGGGGAGGGACTATCAATGACGCGCAGAGTGTGGTTTTTGTCATTGAAGCAAAGCGCAGTGACGCGAGCAGTCTGGTTTCCGTTCACACAGCGGGTTTCGATGACCTCCACCCCGGGACTAGGCGATCCGAGGCCGGTGGCAGAAACAATACTCCACTCCGCCCCTGCCGAAAGAATCGTGGTGAGGAGGGCGACCTGAGCGATCAGGAACGCCCGCCACCTGCAACAGCTAGGAATTTTGGAAATGACTGAATTCATGCTGAAGCAAGCGGGCGGTTGGAGCATTCGGATGTTCAATGTTACTCGTCTTTTGCAGAGCTGAGGCGTGTGAGAACGCTCAAATCTTCAAGTGTCGTCGTGTCGCCAGTGATCTGGACTCCTGCGGCGATTTGTTTCAAGAGACGGCGCATGATTTTTCCACTTCGTGTTTTTGGCAGGGACTCGGTGAAACGAATTTCGTCCGGCTTGGCAATGGGACCGATGACTTTTCCAACATGGTTGCGGATTTCCGCCGAAAGGTGCTTCGATGCGGCATGGCCTTCGCGGAGGGTAACGAAAGCCACCACGCCTTGGCCTTTGATCTCATCGGGACGCCCCACAACTGCCGCTTCGGCAACGGAAGGATGACCGACGAGGGCACTTTCGACTTCGGCCGTTCCGAGTCGGTGACCGGCGACATTCAACACATCATCGATACGACCAACGATCCAGAAATAGCCGTCTTTGTCACGGCGGGCTCCATCACCCGTGAAGTAGGCGCCTTTGACCTCGGTCCAATACTGTTTTTTGTAGCGCGGCTTGTCTCCGTAGATTGTCCGAAGCATGGCAGGCCAAGGCTTGCGAATGACAAGCTTGCCGCCTTCACCATGCTTCACTTCTTTGCCGTTGTCGTCGACGATCGCTGCATCGACGCCGAAGAAAGGAAGCGTGGCCGTGCCCGGTTTGAGTGGCGTGGCACCTGGCAACGGTGAAATGAGAATCATGCCGGTCTCAGTCTGCCACCAGGTATCAACAATCGGACAGCGCTCGGCGCCGATGTGCTTGTGATACCACATCCATGCCTCGGGATTTATGGGTTCCCCCACGCTACCGAGGAGTCGGAGAGACGAGAGATCATGTTTCTTTGGCCACTCGTCGCCCCATTTCATGAACGCACGAATGGCCGTGGGCGCAGTGTAGAGGATCGTCACGCCGAGTTCCTCGATGATTTTCCAAAAGCGATCAGGCTCCGGCCAATTCGGGGCACCCTCGTAGAGAACGCAGGTGGCTCCATTGGCGAGCGGTCCGTAAACGAGGTAGCTGTGTCCAGTGATCCAGCCCACATCGGCGGTGCACCAGTAAACATCCTCTTCTTTGAGGTCGAATATGTATTTGCTCGTGGCAGCCGTGCCGGTCATGTAGCCGCCGGTCGTGTGCAGAATGCCCTTCGGCTTCCCGGTTGAGCCGCTTGTGTAAAGGATGAAAAGTGGATGCTCGCTGTCGAGGGGGATCGCGGGGCAATTTGCATCGACATATTCGGCTTCGCGATGCCACCAGACATCGCGGCCTTCTTCGATATGGACATCCATCGTGGTGCGCTTGGCAACGATGACGCGTTTAACCTCGGTGTTCCCTTGGAGGGCGTGGTCGACATTCTGCTTGAGCGTGACGCATTGACCACGGCGGTAGCCGGCGTCTGCTGTTACCACAATTTTCGAACCGCTGTCCGCCAAGCGATCCTTGATGCTCTCGCTACTGAATCCACCAAAGACAACCGTGTGAACCGCTCCAATGCGGGCGCAGGCCAACATCGCGATGACAGCCTCAGGAATGAGAGGCATGTAGATCAAAACGCGGTCGCCCTTTTTGACACCATTGCGCTTGAGGATATTTCCGAAGATGCAGACTTCGCGGTGGAGCTGGTGATAAGTCAGCGTGCGGCGCTCACCGGGTTCGCCTTCCCAAATAATGGCCGCCTTGTTGCGGCGAGGTCCGTTGAGATGGCGGTCGAGGCAGTTTTCCGAAGCGTTTAGTTGGCCCCCGACGAACCATTCGGCATAGGGCTCTTTCCAGTCCAAGACCTTTTTCCACTTCTTTTGCCAGACGAGCTCAGATGCCTCGCGGGCCCAGAATTTTTCCGGGTTCTTGAGGGAATCGGCGTGGAGTTTTTTGTAATCGGCGAAGCTTTTGACTGCGGCTTTTTTTGAGAAGGCGGCGGCAGGTTTGAAGATGCGTTTTTCTTGGAGGTGGGATTCGATATTTTGACTCATAGGGGCTGGGAAGTAGAGTTAATGCAGATTGGTTCGGGTTTGGCAACACAGCATCGAAAATCGCTGCTTGCCAAAAAGGGATGCGAAGCGGGTAGTGTGGGGCTGTGTTTCAAGTGATCTTCAATCGAATCAGCGCCGCGGAAATGGCCGCGCTGCCAAAGGATTTGCAGTTGGACCTGCTGGCGGAATTTCAGTTTCTACCCGGAGATCTGGAGTCTCTGGAGGATGAGAAATTTGGAAAGGTCTCGAGAGATGGACGCTCCCTGCTGCGCTACCGCGCTAGGGATTACCGGATTTATTTTGAGAAGCATCCCGAGGGGCTTTTGATCCACCGGGTGCTGCATAAAAACACGATTCGCGACTTCCTTTTTCGCTCGAATCTTCCGATCGACGAGGAGGACGGCGAGGTTGCAAAGACGAATGATTTTTGGTCGCTCATCCACGAAGCCGAGGAGTCGAGGAAGTGAAGTTTTTCAAGGACGAGGCTGAGCGCAGGCGGGAGTTTCCTGTTGTCGAAAATGGAATTTTTCTTGGCCACGCCGGTGTGACAATCCTTCCGCGTCGAGCGGCGGATGCCATGAAGGCGCATGCGGAGGCGAGTTGTCACAAGCATCAGGAATTTGGAGAGGTTCTGCGTGATGTCGCCCGAACGCGCTCGCTTTGCGCGAAGCTCATTGGCGCGAATGCCGATGAAATCGCACTGCTCGGGCCGACTTCACTTGGGTTGAGCTTGTTTGCAAATGGGCTCGATTGGCAGGCCGGTGATGAAGTTGTTTACTATGGAGACGACTACCCTGCGAATGTGTATCCGTGGACTGCGCTTGCTTCGCGGGGAGTCGTGCCCAAGGAATTGCATCCTGATCAGCCCGGTGGAATCACTGCCGAACTCGTCGAAGCCGCGCTGACTCCGCGAACCAAATTGGTCGCGCTGGCTTCCTGCCACTACCTGAGCGGACGCCGAATCGATGTCGAAGCAATCGGCCGCATGCTCAGAGCGAAGGGAGTCTTATTTTCACTTGATGCCATACAGACTCTTGGAGCCGCGCCACTCGATGTCGAGTTCGTCGATTTCCTCAGCGCCGATGCACAAAAATGGATGCTTGGGCCCATGGCCATGGGAATCGTTTTTGTGGCTCGGAGGAATTTTGAAAAATGCCGTCCGACATTGCTCGGTGCTTGGAATGTGAAATCCCCAGACTTCATCGCGCAGAAGGAAATTGTGTTTGAGGAAACAGCCCGCCGCTATGAACCGGGAGTTTTGAATATCGCCGGTATGTATGGAATGAAGGCCAGCCTCGAAATGCTTCTCGAGATGGGCTTGGAGAATGTGCAATCCGGTATTTTGGAAAACAGGGATTGTTTGGAAGAGAAACTCAGCGCGGCAGGTTTTGAATTTCTCTCGCCACGAGCCGATGATCCTATGAGGTCCGGGATTTTAACGACTAGGCATCCATCTATCGGTAGTGACACGATCTTTTCCAGACTCGAAGCAGCAGGAGTTAGTGCGTCGCTGAGAAAAAGCCACTGCGAAAAGAACTGGATCAGGTTCAGCCCGCATTTTTACAACAACATTAATGAAATGAGTCGCGTCGCGGAAATCATGACACGGGGATCAATTTAAAGGCAAGAAAATAATTTTATGGCGCGAGTAATAATTTAGTGGCATTTTTAAATGGCGCGTTTAGAGTTTGTGCCAAGAAAATGCCAAGAAGAATATCACATTCCAGAGTCTATTCAGTTATAAAAGCCGCCGAGTGCTTTCCTTTTGGAGCATCGATCAAGGACATTCTTACTATCCCCATGATGAGGGGAACTCCAAAAAGAACGCTCCAAAGAGACCTGGACCGATTGGTTCAAGCTGGACACCTCAAACTCAAGGGCAAAGGACGCGCAACGCGTTACGTTATTCCTTTTGAGGAAGAAGGATCAACGAGCATCTTGAGGGAGGAACCAGACTCCTTTACAGGTGATAAGCCATGGCTGTCGCCCGAAGGACGCCGTATTCGCCATTTGGTTCAGAGACCTCGCACTGAGCGCATTCCAGTCGGATACAAATCCGATTTTTTGGATGCGTATCAACCGAATCGCACATTTTACTTGCCCACCGAGACGCGGGATGAACTGGCGCGATTTGGATATGTAGGCGCGGACGAATTGCCGCCTGGCACTTATTTGAGGCAAGTTTTGCAGCGCCTTTTAATCGATCTGTCTTGGAATTCGAGCCGCCTTGAGGGAAATACCTACTCGTTGCTTGAGACCGAGCGCCTGCTCCACCTCGGTGAGGCTGCCGAGGGGCACAAATCTGAAGAGACGCAAATGATCCTCAATCACAAAGCGGCTCTCGAGATGCTCTCCGACAACCCCACTGGCGTGGGATACAACAGCCACACCATCTGCAATCTGCATGCACTGCTTGCTGACAATCTCATCCGAGACCCGGCGTCATGCGGACGCGTCCGCTCGCGGCCTGTTGGCATAAGCGGGACGGTTTTCCACCCGCTGGCCGTCCCGCAACTGATTGAGGAAAAATTCGAGCAGATTTTGTGGGTCGCGAATGAAATCGAGAATCCCTACGAGCAGGCTTTTTTCGTGATGGTGCACTTGCCCTATCTGCAACCGTTTGAAGATGTGAATAAAAGGGTTTCGCGCCTTGCTGCCAACATTCCGATGATTCGCCATAACCTCTGCCCTCTCTCATTCACAGGGGTTGAGCAAAAAGATTACATCGGGGGTCTGCTTGGTGTCTATGAACTAAACTGCATCGAGTATCTGCGCGATGTGTTTGTGTGGGCCTATAAAAGCTCGGCAAACCAATATATCGGCGTCAAGGAAACCCTTGGGTCGCCCGATCCATTTCGTTTGAAATATAGGAACGAGATGACCCGTTTCATTGGCGAAATCGTGCGCAAACAAATGAATCAATTGCTGGCTCAGGAATGGACGATTGCCGAGGCGTGCAGATCCTTACCGAAAGACGATAGGGATAGATTTCAAGAAGTCATACGCATCGAATTGGAGGGTTTGCATTCAGGCAATATCGCCAGACACCGATTGCGATTGTCTGAGTTCGAGGCCTGGAAATCGCACTGGAAATAAGCCCTTGGATTCAACTACCAAGGTCGCTCGCTTTACTCTGGCGGAGCGCTCCAGACTTGGATCACTGGATTTTCATGTTCGTAGGAAAGGACACTCCAAGTTCCAGTTTCGAGATTGAAAAAACGAGCTGAATTCGCATCCAAGCCAAGCCAACGGGCGGCAAGGACGCGCAGGCAGTGCGCGTGGCCGACGAGAAGGGTATCTCCAGCAAACTCCCGCACATGCGAGATGACCCTGTCCACTCTTGCCGCGACTTGGTCAGCCGTTTCGCCATTTGGGCACGGATGTGTAAAAACGGTCCAACCGGGAATGCGTTCGCGAATTTGTGGTGTGGTGAGACCTTCAAATTCTCCGTAATTCCATTCAACGAGATCCTTGGTTTCCACGGAGTTTTTGCCCCACCCGAGAAGATCGCAAGTTTGCTTGGCTCGAAGGAGTGGACTGCATAGCACAAGGCCAAAATTCCATTTTTGAAGCGAAGGCTCCAGAGCACTTGCCCTGCGCTCGCCAACCTGCGTGAGGGGAATATCGGTGACCGAAGTATGGCGTCCGCTGAGACTCCACTCCGTCTCACCATGGCGGACAAGCACAACGCGCTGGCGGGGATTTTTAAAATGAAGGTCGTTCATGTGAAATCAGGTTGTCTGGAGTGCGGTAAGATCGCCATCAATCCACCGGGAAACAATCGCCCCGATTTCCTCAGGCGCCTCCATTGGGGCAAAGGCGGCTGCGTCAGGCAAAATCTCCATACTCGCCCTCGGCAGATTGCGACAGAGGTTCACGGCATCACTCGGATGAAATCCAATAGCTTTCGCCGGCCAAAGAATGTGCACGGGGGCAAGAACCGAGGAGAGATGAGCGCCCGCATCGAAGCTGTGGCGTTTTTTGAAAAAATTGAAAATCGCATGTTCGGCTCCGTATTGTTGAGCGCATGTGACGAGGACACTCAGTGTTTCCGCATTGATTTTTTCGGGGTTCGAAAAACCCACAGACTCGAGCCAAGAACGAATAAAGGCAGGCTGGGCCAAGTGGCGGCGGTAGATCAATCCGCTCACTCCGGGAATCCGGCTTTTGCCGATCAGGCCCATGGTTCGACACTTTTGAGAATCTCCGAGACCTGTTGGAAGAAAAAGAACCATCCGCGAAACCAACTCGGGATGCCGTGAGGAAAGCATTAGTGCAATGTTGGCAGTCACGCCACTTGCCACAATGACCACGGGCTTGCCAGGCGTTACTTCACGAAGGAATTCAGCGAGACTTTCGACATAGTCGATGCCATCGAGCCCCCCGGCTGGCCGCTCGGATTCCCCGAAGCCGACCAGATCAGGGGCGATGACCTCGTGGCGCAACGCCGAGAGCGCATAAACCTTCGACCATTCGTAGGAAGATGCGCCAAGAAAAAACCCATGAAGAAAAACAACTGGGGCGCCGCTGCCGCTGATGTGATAAACGATCTCTCCGCGCGAGGTGGAAGCCGAGCGTGTTGCAAAAATGGCTGGCGAAATCTCCTCGGGAACGCCCTGTGCAAATTTTTGACGATGCCTGAGGGCTATAGCAACAGCCCCCAAAAGCCCCATTCCGATGCCGAAACCTAAAAACGGCTTCTTCTTCCAGAGTGGGGACATGACAGTATGTCAAGCAGCCGACCCGCTGGCGAACAAACCAGCGGGCAGGCTAAAAATTACCAGCTTGACTTCGTGACGCCAGGAATCAATCCGGACGAAGCGAGTTCGCGGAAGGTAATACGGGAAATCTGGAAGCGACGGAGAAAAGCGCGACGGCGGCCGGAAATGCGGCAGCGGTTTACAAGCCGCGTGGGGCTTGCATCGCGGGGAAGTTGCGTCAGTGAGGCGTAATCTTTTTTAGCCTTCAATTCCGCGCGGAGAGCCGCATACTTTTCAACTGTTTTCTGTTTGCGCTTGTTGCGCTCGAGCCATGCTGTTTTTGCCATAAAGGACGCGTAGATTAATACAATTTTGAAACATGACAAGTTTTAAAAGGGTATTTTTTTGAAGTCTCAAGCGAGGGCAGGAAAATCTGTTCACCCCCTGCGGGTTTGGTTTATATAGGCCATATGACCCCTACACGCCTTGCTCCTGACGATTACTTTCCATTGGTCGAAGCGCGCCACTGCGATCCTTTTCGCATACTCGGCATCAGATCACTCCAAGATCATTTTTTAGCCCGCGTTCTGCGACCGGATGCCTCCGAGTTGGCTGTGATACTTGATGGCAAGGGAGCGAAGGCCCAGAAACTTTCGCGAGTCGATGAGCACGGTCTGTTTGAGGGGGAGATCACCGGATTCACGGAAGGCATATCATACACACTCGAGATTACTGGCCACGACGGTCGCAAATGGAAGGAACGGGATGCGTATTCGTTTCCGCCCGTTCTTGGCGAGATGGACATCTACCTTTTCAATGAAGGCACCCACTACGACATCTATCAAAAACTCGGGGCGCATGTGAAGGTGATCGGCGATGTTCCCGGCGTTCATTTCGCCGTCTGGGCACCATCAGCGCAGCGTGTGAGCGTGGTCGGCGATTTCAATAACTGGGATGGCCGCGTGCACCAGATGCGGAAGCTTGTGCCATCCGGAGTCTGGGAAATTTTCCTGCCTGGCGTGCATGAGGGCGCGCACTACAAATTTGAAATTCGCGGTGCCCACGGGGATGTCTTTCTGAAGACGGACCCATATGCCTTCTTTGCCCAGCATGGCGTGCAGACAGGGTGCATGGTTTTCGATTTGGGCCGATATCAATGGAGCGATGAGGAGTGGATGCACAAGCGCCCGCAGGTTGACTCCTACAACTCCCCCATGAGCATCTATGAGGTTCATATCGGCTCATGGCAACGAATCCCCGAAGACGGCAACAGGGCTCTAAGCTACCGTGAACTCGGGGATCGGCTGATTCCCTATGTAAAGGAAATGGGCTTCACCCATATTGAGCTCATGCCCGTGATGGAGCATCCCTTCGACGGCTCTTGGGGGTATCAAGTGGTGAACTACTACGCCCCGACGAGCCGGTTTGGAAATCCCGACGAGTTTCGGAATTTTGTCGATCGCTGCCATCAGGCCGGAATCGGAGTGATTCTGGATTGGGTGCCCGGACATTTTCCAAAGGACGCCCACGGCCTTGCCCGCTATGACGGAAGCTGTCTCTTCGAGCATGAAGATCCCCGCTTGGGGGAACATCAAGACTGGGGCACGCTCATTTTCAATTACGGCCGCAACGAGGTTAAAAATTTCCTGATCGGCAATGCGCTTTTCTGGCTGGATGAATACCACATCGATGGTCTGCGCGTGGATGCTGTGGCTTCGATGCTTTACCTCGACTACTCGCGAAAAGCCGGTGAGTGGATTCCGAATTGTTTCGGCGGCAGGGAAAATCTCGAAGCCATCGACTTTTTAAAGCGCTGCAACGAGGTCTGCTACGAACGGCATCCCGGCGTGGCACTGATCGCCGAGGAATCCACGGCATGGCCTGGAGTATCGCGACCCACCTACACAGGAGGATTGGGCTTCGGATACAAGTGGAACATGGGCTGGATGAACGACAGCCTCCGCTACATCAGCAAAGACCCGATTCACCGCAGATATCACCAGGGCGAGATCACATTCTCGATGCTCTACGCGTTCCATGAACATTTCATCCTTGTGCTGAGCCATGACGAGGTCGTTCACGGCAAGGGATCGCTTATCAATAAAATGCCTGGTGACGACTGGCAGAAATTCGCCAACTGCCGGATGTTTCTCGCTTGGATGTGGGCGCATCCTGGCAAAAAGCTCATCTTCCAAGGAATCGAGTTCGGCCAGTTCTCCGAATGGAAACACGCGTTCAGTCTCGATTGGCATCTCACCGAGCAACACCTGAACCAAGGCATGCGGAGGCTCATGCACCATCTCAATTGGCTCTACACCCACGAACCGAGCTTCTACGAATTGGACGACAGCTACGAGGGCTACGAGTGGATCGACTTCGGAGATGCCGACAACTCGGTGTGGTCGTTCATGCGGAAATCACGCAGTGGCGAGAGAATCCTTTTCGTTGTGAATGCCACTCCTATTGTTCGCGGCGGATATCGCGTCGGAGTCCCCCAACCCGGTTTTTATGAAGAGATTTTGAACACGGATGCCGAAACCTACGGCGGCAGCAACGCAGGGAACTTTGGTGGTGTCCAAGCCCATGAAGACTGGAGTTGGCAGAACCAACCGCACTCGATCGAGATCAATCTTCCACCTCTGTCGGTGATTGCATTTAAACGCCAGAATTGATCAAGCGCCGCGCAACGGGGCGGCGTGTTTCAATCCATCAAATCGGCGTAGTTGGCTAGCGCCATGGAACGGCTCATTTCCAAGATGGCGGCGGAGTCGTCGGACTCCAATGCTTGTGCGGCGAGCTTGGCGCACTCTGCGGCGTCCAGGGACTGCACGGCCTTTTTGACGCGGGGCACCAAGGCGCTTGTCGCGCTCAACTCCTCCACCCCGAGGCCGATCAATAGTGGTGTGAGCAGAATGTCGGATGCCATCTCGCCGCAGATACCAGTCCAAATGCCACGGGCACGACCGGATTCGACGACCATCTTTATCATCCGCAAGATCGCGGGGTGAGTGGGATTGTAGAGATGGGCGATACGGTCGTTCAAGCGGTCGACGGCTATGGAGTATTGAATGAGATCATTCGTGCCGATGCTGAAGAACCGGACTTCGCGGGCAAGGTGGTCGGCCACAAGAACGGCGCTGGGAGTCTCGATCATGACTCCAACTTCGATCCACGGGTTGAACGGAATCCCCTCACTTGAAAGTTCCTGTTTGCACTCCTCCAAGATGGCATTCGCGCGCCGGAGTTCCTCGATGCCGGAGATCATGGGATACATGACGCGGATGTTGTTTGATGTGGCTGCGCGGAGGATGGCGCGGAGTTGGGTTTTGAAGATGGCGGGATTTTCCAGGCAGAAGCGAATCGCCCTACAACCGAGGAAGGGGTTTTCCTCTTCCATGGTTTCAAGACTCGAAGCTAATTTGTCACCACCGATGTCGAGTGTGCGAATGATGACGCTGTGCGGTAGAGCCTGCTCTGCGGCTTGGCGGTAGTGACCAAATTGCTCCTCCTCGCCGGGAGGATCAGTGCGGTTCAGGTAAAGAAATTCCGTCCGGAACAATCCAATGCCCTCGGCGCCGTTCGCAGCCACATCGGACATTTCATCTGGCAAATCAATATTCGCGGAGAGAACGATGTGTCGGCCGTCCCGCGTTGTGGATGCGGTTTCTCTGATGAGGCGCAAGCGCTCGACGACTTGCTCCTTCTCTCGCGAGAGGCGCTCGTATTCGAGAATCGTCGCTGCGGAGGGATTGAGGATGAGCAGTCCATTGTAGCCATCGATGAGGATGTCGTCGCCGATCTGAATTTGTTGGCAGATGCCCTGCATCCCAACGACGGCGGGAATCTCCAGCGAGCGCGCCATGATCGCCGTGTGCGAGGTCTTGCTGCCAATCTCTGTGACAAAGCCTCGAACGAGATCGCGGTCCAATTGGGCCGTGTCGGATGGCGTGAGGTTGTGCGCAACGATAATATGGGATTGATCGTGGGCGGCTGGATTTTGCGGAGCCTTGCCGAGGAGATGCCTGATGACACGGCGCGTCACATCCTCGATGTCAACGACTCGCTCCCTGAGGTAGGGATCATCGATCGCTTCGAGTGTCTTGCAATATTTTTGGGCTACCTGTTGGAAGATGTATTCGATGCAGAGATGGTCGCGCTCGAGACTGCGCAGGACTTCGTCGATGAGAGTGCGATCCTCGACTACAAGGAGGTGGGCGTCGAAAATACTGGCGTCGTGGGCGCCGATGGCGGAGGAAATTTTCTGCTGGATTTCGAGCAGTTCAATACGCGTGGCGATGAGGGCTGCCTCAAAGCGCGCAATTTCACCCGGCACATCTTCGGATGAAATCGTTTCAGGAAGAATCTCCTCCTCCTCGGCCAGATGAACGAGTGCGGGGAAATGCGCGATGCCTTGAGCAACAGGTATGCCGTGGAACCGCTTTTCGGATTTGACTTTTTCAACGCCCCGCATTTGCAGGGAGATTGAACAAAAAAAAGACTATAGGCAATGAGAAGAAAACCGAGCTGGCTCAATCTTCGCCAAAGCGGGTTTCAACAAGGTTTTTGATTTCGGCCACGGCTTTTTCGGCATCCACACCCTCGGCGAGGATGGTGAGTTTGGATCCCTTGCCGGCGGCGAGCATCATGAGACCCATGATGCTTTTGCCATTCACCCTCTCTCCGTCTTTTTCCACCCAGACCTCGGCCCGGTAACGACTGGATATCTTCACGAACATGGCCGCCGGTCGTGCATGGAGGCCGTTGCGGTTGTCGATGGTCACCTCGCAGGTTGTTTTCTGCAGGTCTTCCGCTGTCTTTTTTTTCGTAAGAATTCCCATTATCTGTTCCGGCGTTCGCTGATCATGTGAAGCAGTCTCTGATTAAATTCCTGTGCGCTGTTTTCGCCCATGTCTTTCAACTTCTGGTCCAGCGCGGCCACCTCGACCAGTCTCGCAATGTCGCGCCCAGTGCGGACGGGCAGTGTGACATGCGGGACTTTGATGCCCAGAATTTCGTATGTTTCACGGTCTAGGCCGATCCTATCCACATTCTCGACCTCATGCCAATCTTTGAGTGTGACGACGAAGTTAAGTTTTTTTTGGGGAACCACGGAACCCGCGCCGAAGATCGAAGCGATGTTGATGATTCCAATGCCGCGGACCTCCATGTGGTAGCGCGAAATACTGTCCGACATGCCGATGAGTTCACTACCCTCGACCGAGCGGAAGCGCGTGATGTCATCACTGACGAGGCTGTAGCCGCGTTCGATCAATCCCAGAACGCACTCGCTTTTTCCAATCCCGCTCGCTCCGCGGATGAGGGTTCCGACTCCGAGAATACTGACCATGCTGCCGTGTTCAGTCGTCGAGGGGGCAAAGTCCGTTTCGAGAAGAATCGTTGCCGCATTGATAAATTTCATCGTGATCATGCTGGTGCGGAGAACAGGAGTTTCGAACTCCGCAGCGGCATCAAGAATTGGTGTGGGAACCGGGGCGTTGCGAGCCACAACAAGACAAGGCATGTTGCGGGAAAGCAGCCCCCGGGCGCGCTCCTTGAGGGTTGCGACGGGTAGGCTCTTGAGATAGCTCAACTCGGCGGCCCCGAGGACCTGGATGCGTTTCACGGCGAAATAGCTGAAGAACCCCGAGAGAGCGAGGCCGGGGCGATTGATGGTAGGTTCGCGAATGAGGCGGTTCAGACCGCGCGAACTCCCCTCCAGCCTGAGACCCAGTTTCTCTGCATGGTTCGCATAAAAATGACCAACCGTTATGTGGCTTACTTTTTTTAACGGTTTACTGGATGAAGGCATGTTCGGTTGGAGAGAAGCGGCGTGTTGAGGGAATAGGTAAACCCGGCAGTCGGTTTATGCAAACCCGCACT
>JBILWM010000051.1:0-21059 GCA_044369905.1 Terrimicrobiaceae bacterium
CCCTCCTCTCAGGGGAACAGAAAAACCCCTTGCCAAAACGAACCCAAAAAACCTAGAAAAACACCCGTCAAAGGTGGTGCACTTTGAAGTGACCACAGGTGGTGCATTTTGAAGTGACCGCTGACAACAGGCTCTAACCTATGGTGTCGTGCCCTAAAGTTAGACAGATCGATAGAGGTCCAGGCCAATGAAGATTCCTCAACCACGAATGGCGGGGTGGTGTCCGGGAGTGCTTCGGTGGCTTTCGAGGGGATATTTGGGTCAAGCCGGAGGTCGACCCTCCAAGGGTTTACGCGCTGCCGCGCGAATTGAAAAGCAGGGAGGGTCGTCGTCTCGCTTGACCCAAATTTCAGCCACGAAGTGGCGTTTTTATGCGCTTGATCCCAAAGACATAGGGAAAGTCGATGCGTAAAAAAAAACGGGGTCACGGTTTTGAAGCCGTGACCCCGTTTGTGGAGAGGGAAGCTTTTTAGGCGAGGTCTTCGCCGACGGTGTAGCGGGTGAAGCGGCGGATGATGATGTTTTCGCCGAGTTCCGCGATTTTGCTGGAGACGAGGTCTTTGATGGTCGTCTCGGGGTTTTTGATGAAGGGTTGCTCGAGAAGGCAGATGGTGCCGTAGAATTTGTCGATTTTGCCGTCGACGATTTTATCCACGATGTTAGCGGGTTTGCCTTGGACTTGTGCGGCGGCGATGTCGCGTTCGCGGGCGATGAGGTCGGCCGGGACTTGTTCGCGAATCACATAGAGCGGGTGCGAGGCGGCGATGTGGAGGGTGACATCCTTGACGAACTCGCGGAAGATTTCGTTTTTGGCAACGAAGTCGGTTTCGCAATTGATTTCGACGAGGACGCCGACTTTGCCGGCGAGGTGGATGTAGGAGGCGATGGTGCCTTCCTTCGCAGCGCGGGAGGCCTTTTTGCCTGCGCTGGCGATGCCTTTTTTGCGGAGAAGCTCCTCGGCTGCGGCGATATCGCCACCGGCTTCGGTGAGGGCTTTTTTACAATCCATCATTCCCGCGTTGGTTTTTTCGCGGAGTTCTTTGACAAGGTTTGCTGAGATTTCGGACATGTTAAGTTTGTAAGTTTTAAGTTTCGCGTGATGACAACCGAAAGCTTTGTCGTAGGCCTTGAGTTTTAAGTTTGGCTGCCGGGAGACCGCAAATGCACGAGGTTCCCCGGCGCTTAAAACTTAAAACTTAAGGCTTAAAACTTGCTTATTCGGATACCGCTGCGAGTTCGGGTTTGCGGGCCTTGGCTCCGGCGCCTTTGCCATCAAGGATGGCTTCGACTAGCTTGGAGAGGACCACGCGGATCGAGCGGATGGCATCGTCGTTTCCAGCGATCGGATAGGTGATGTTTTCTGGATTGCTGTTGGTGTCGACGATGGCGATGACGGGAATTCCGAGGCGGTTGGCTTCGGCTACGGCGATTTCTTCGCGGACGGTGTCGATGACGACCATCACATCGGGAAGTTTGGCCATTTCGGCGATGCCGCCGAGGTTGTGGAGGAGCTTGGCACCTTCACGGCGGATGGATGAGGCCTCGGCTTTGTTGATCTTGGCGAATGCCGGAGATTTCTCGAGGGCCTGAATTTCTTTGAGACGGGCCACGCTGCGGCGGATGGTGGTGAGGTTGGTGAGCGTTCCACCCAGCCAGCGCTGGTTAACATAGAACTGGCCAGTGGCCTCGGCTGCTTCGGCGATGGCGCCTTGGGCCTGCTTTTTAGTTCCGACGAAGAGGACTTTTCCACCATTGCGAACGAGGTCACGAAGGTATTGGGTCGCGCTGTCGATTTGCTCGACGGTGAGCCCGAGGTCGATGATGTAGATCGAATTTTTTTCCTCGAGGATGTAATCACGCATTTTGGGATTCCATCGTTTGGTCTGGTGTCCGTAGTGGACGCCGGCCTCGAGGAGTTCCGTCATGAGTTCGACGCTATGTTGGTTTGCTGTGGCTTCTGACATGGTGTGGGTGGTGGATTAGCTTGCGGCTTTTTGTGATTCTTTTTTATCGGCTCCGAAGGCGTCGCCGACTTGTGTGATTTCGATTTTGCGGTTTGTCTCAAAGCCGGTGCCTGCGGGGATCAGGTGGCCCATGATAACATTTTCTTTGAAGCCGCGGAGTCGATCGACCCTGCCAAGTGTGGCGGCTTCGGTCAAGACGCGTGTGGTGTCTTGGAAGGATGCTGCGGAGATGAAGCTGTCGGTCTCGAGCGCGGTTTTGGTGATACCGAGGAGCACGGGGCTTGCCTCGGCCGGCTTGCCGCCCTTGGCGATGACTTCTTCGTTTTCCTTCTCGAAGGCGAGGCGGTCCACTTGATCACCCCAGAGGAGTGTGGTGTCGCCTTGCTCGGTGATTTTCACCTTGCGGAGCATCTGACGGACGATGATCTCGATGTGCTTGTCGTTGATTTCCACGCCTTGCAGACGGTAAACCTCTTGCACTTCGTTGAGGAGGTGCTCTTGGAGTTCCTGAGGTCCGCAGATGTCGAGGATCTCATGCGGCACAACGGGGCCTTCGGTGAGTTGCTGGCCTTTCTTAACGAGATCGCCTTTGAAGACGATGATGTGTTTGTTGAGCGGGATGAGGTGTTCCTCCTCGGCACCGGTATCAGCGTCTTTGACGATGAGGCGGCGCTTGGCGCGGACGGTTCCACCGATTTCCACGACGCCGTCGATTTTGGCGATGTCGCAGGCGTCTTTCGGACGGCGGGCTTCGAAAAGCTCGGCGACGCGAGGGAGACCACCGGTGATGTCTTTTGTTTTGCCAATCTTACGAGGTGTTCGGGCGACACGCTGTCCGGCAGGGACTTTGGCGCCTTCTTTAACTTCGATGTGGGCTCCAGCAGGAATCGAGTAGCTGGCGAGGAGGTTCTTGGCCTCATCGACAACGATGATCTGCGGGTGCAAGTCTTCTTTGTGCTCGATAACGACATTGCCGCGAACGCCTGTGGATTCGTCGATCTCTTGGCGAATGGTCACGCCAGGGATCATGTCGCGGAACTCGATACGACCGGCTTTCTCGGTGATGATCGGCACATTGTAAGGATCCCACTGAACGAGTGTGACACCTTTTTTGACGCTGCTGCCGTCGGCAACCGAGATCACAGAGCCAACAACGATGTTGTAGCTCTCGAGTTCGCGGCCGTCCTTTGCATGGAGAGTGACGGTGCCGTTTTTGTTGAGAACAACGAATGTCTTATCCACCGTTTCCACGACCTTGAGTTCGTTGAAGCGGATTGTGCCGTCGTTCTTGGCTTTGATGATCGGTTGCTTGAATGTCTGGCTCGCAGCACCACCGACGTGGAAGGTTCGCATCGTGAGCTGGGTGCCGGGTTCGCCAATCGACTGGGCGGCAATGATGCCAACGGCCTCGCCGATCTTGATCATGCCGCCGGTCGCAAGGCTGCGGCCGTAGCATTTGATGCAAATACCGCGCTGGGATTCGCAGGTGAGAGCCGAACGGATTTTGAGCTGCTCGTGACCGATTTTTTCCAGAGCGGCAGCGGTCTCCTCGTCAACGAGTTGATCTTTTTTGACGACGGCCTTGCCGGTGATAGGATCTTTGACGGTCTCGCAGCTTGTGCGGCCGATGATACGGGTCGAGAGGCTGACAACTTCTTCGTCACCTTCGTAGATCGGGCGAACGACGATGCCATTTGCGGTGTGGCAATCATCAATCGTGATGATGACATCCTGCGCGGCGTCAACAAGTTTGCGGGTAAGGTAACCCGAGTCGGCTGTTTTAAGAGCTGTATCGGCAAGACCTTTACGGGCACCGTGTGCGGAAATGAAGTATTCGAGAACGGTGAGACCCTCGCGGAAGTTCGCGGTGATCGGCTGCTCGATGATTTCGCCCGAGGGCTTGGCCATCTGACCACGCATACCGGCGAGCTGCTTGACCTGGGTGCGGTTACCACGAGCACCGGAGTCCACCATCATGAACACGGGGTTCATATCGCGGCGGTTGTCATTGTATTCCAGCGTGCGGAAGAGGGCGTTGGCGATCTCTTCACCCGTATGGGTCCAAATGTCTTGAACTTTGTTTTTGCGCTCGCCGTCGGTGATGATGCCTCGGCGGTATTGTTTCTCAACTTCGCCGATTTCGCGGTAGGCCTTCTCGAGAAGTTGTTCCTTCTCTTTCGGCACCATCATGTCATTGATACCGATGGAAACACCGGCACGAGTGGCTTCGCGGAAGCCGAGTTCCTTGAGGCGGTCGAGGGTTTCGACGGTGGTTTGCTGACCGCTGGTCTTGTAGCAGCGCCAGATGATGTCCGAGAGTTGCTTCTTGCCGCAGACCTTGTTGTAGAAGCCGAGGGCCTTGGGCCAGATCTGGTTGAAAACAACGCGACCGGCGGTGGTTTCGATCACCGACTTGGTGGAATCACCATAGACGGTCTCCACACCGAGATCGGGATTTTTGAAGAGAATGCGGGTCTGAGTGCGAATGGCGCGCTCCGAGAGAGCGAGCTCGACTTCGTCCGCGTTTTCAAACAACGGCATACGCTTCGCCTTGTCGGCGTCTTCACCGCGTGGCTTCTGCGTGAGGTAGTAACACCCGAGCGGAATATCCTGAGAAGGCGTGGTGATCGGCTTGCCGCTGGATGGCGAGAAGATGTTGTTCGGAGCCAGCATGAGCATGCGGGCTTCCATTTGCGCCTCAACCGAAAGAGGCACATGGACAGCCATCTGGTCACCATCGAAGTCCGCGTTGTAAGCGGTGCAGACGAGAGGATGCACACGGATAGCTTCACCCTCGATGAGGATCGGCTCAAAGGCTTGGATCGAAAGGCGGTGCAAGGTCGGAGCGCGGTTAAGCATCACCGGATGGCCTTTGGTCACCTCTTCGAGAATATCCCAAACTTCAGGTGTTTGACGCTCAATGAGTTTCTTGGCGCTGCGAACGGTGTGCACATAGCCAAGTTCTTTGAGGCGGCGGATAATGAATGGCTCGAAAAGAACGAGCGCCATCTTTTTGGGCAGACCGCACTGATTGAGTTTGAGTTCCGGACCGATGACGATAACCGAGCGGCCCGAATAGTCCACGCGTTTGCCGAGGAGGTTTTGGCGGAAGCGGCCACCCTTACCCTTCAGCATGTCGCTGAGAGACTTGAGAGGACGGTTCGCTGCACCGGTAACGGCGCGACCATGACGACCGTTGTCGAAGAGAGCATCCACCGACTCTTGGAGCATGCGCTTTTCGTTGCGGATGATGACTTCCGGCGTCTTGAGCTGCAACAAGGTGCGGAGACGGTTGTTGCGGTTGATGACGCGGCGGTAGAGATCGTTGAGATCGGAAGTGGCGAAACGGCCACCTTCGAGCGGGACGAGAGGGCGGAGATCCGGAGGAATGACCGGAAGCACATTGAGGATCATCCACTCAGGGCGGGTATTCGATTCTGCGAAGCCTTGAACGAGTTTCAGGCGTTTCGCGAGTTTTTTGCGCAGTTGTTTACTGCGGGTCGAGCCCATGGACTCCTCGATTTCCTGTTGGACGGTAGCAAGGTCCATGGAAGCAAGGATTTTTTGGATCGCTTCTGCGCCCATGCCAGCGGTGAATTCTTCGCCGTATTGTTCCTCGGCATCGCGGAATTCCGCTTCCGTGAGGAGTTGGCACCTTTCAAGAGGAGTGCTGCCTGGATCGATAACAATAAAGTCCTCGTAGTAAATGACACGCTCCAGAGCACGGGAGGTCATGTCCAGCATGAGACCCAAGCGGGATGGCATGCACTTGTAGAACCAAATGTGTGAAACGGGAACAGCGAGGTCGATGTGACCCATGCGTTCGCGGCGCACGCGGGAGAGTGTGACCTCCACACCGCAGCGGTCGCAGATGACGCCCTTGTGCTTGATGCGCTTGTATTTACCGCAAGAGCATTCCCAGTCACGTGTTGGACCGAAGATACGCTCGCAGAAAAGACCGCCCTTTTCTGGCTTGAAGGTGCGGTAGTTGATGGTCTCGGGATTTTTTACCTCTCCCTTGCTCCAGCTACGCATGGCATCCGGGGATGCCACGGTGATGGCCACCTCGTCAAAACCAACGGGTTTCGCTTCACCAACGGATTCGTTGAAGTTTAGATCTTTCATTTATGATTCGTCAGGTTGTGTCGGGTTTCGGGATTAGGCGAGGCCTTCTGTGAGGGAGGCGGGTTGTTTACCTCCAACGCGGACATCAAGTCCGAGACCCTGCATTTCTTTAATGAGAACATTGAACGATTCAGGAACGCCTGCCTCGAGTGAGTTGTCGCCTTTGACGATGCTCTCGTAGATGCGGGTGCGGCCGGCGACATCATCCGACTTAACGGTGAGGAGTTCCTGGAGTGTGTAGGCGGCTCCGTAGGCTTGGAGCGCCCAGACTTCCATTTCTCCGAAGCGCTGGCCACCGTATTGGGCCTTGCCGCCGAGCGGTTGCTGGGTGACGAGGCTGTATGGTCCGACAGCGCGGGCGTGGATTTTATCAGCAACCAAGTGGCCGAGTTTGAGCATGTAGATGTAGCCCACAACGACTTGCTGATCGAATGGTTCGCCGGTGAGTCCATCGTAAAGGGTAGACTTGCCGTTTTCGTTGATCCAAGTGAAGCCTTCCACCTTCTTGGCATCGGTGAGGAATTCGCGGATTTTCGTTTCTGGAATACCGTCGAATACAGGAGTTGCCACCTTGAAACCGAGGGCTTTGGCAGCCACACCAAGGTGGGTTTCCAAAACCTGGCCCACATTCATTCGGCTTGGAACGCCGAGTGGGTTCAGCACAATATCAACGGGTGTTCCGTCAGCGAGATATGGCATATCCTCCTCGGGAACGATCTTGGCGACGACGCCCTTGTTTCCGTGGCGACCGGCCATCTTGTCACCAACGCTGAGCTTGCGCTTGCTGGCGATGTAAACTTTGACCTGCTTGATGATGCCGGGGTCGATATCGTCACCGCTTTCGATACGGCCGAGGTTCGAGTCGCGCTCGTTCTCGAGATCGACAAACTTGTGTTCGAATTGTCCGATGATCTCTTGGATTTTGTTACGAATCGGGCTCGGATCGATTTCGACATGGTTGTAAACCTTGGCGAGTTTGCGAAGGAGTTCCTTGGTGATCTTGCGGTTGGCCGGGATGATGATCTCGCCGGTTTGGGCGTTCACGACATCCAACGGAATTTTCTCGTTGAGAAGGATGTTGGAAAGCGCAGCGGTGAGTTGCTCGTGGAGGTCGTCTTTGCGTTTACCAAAGTCCTCCACGATCATTTTTTGCTGCCGTTTCGACTCGGCGGGAGTCATTTTCGTGCGGGCGACCTCTTTTTTGGAGGAAACCTTCACATCCATGACGATGCCGTAGGTTCCGGATGGAACTGTGAGAGAGGTATCTTTAACATCGGCCGCTTTTTCACCGAAGATAGCACGGAGAAGGCGCTCTTCTGGAGCGAGCTCTGTTTCGCTCTTCGGTGTGATTTTTCCAACGAGAATATCGCCGGGTTTCACCTCCGCACCGATGCGGACAACACCATCGCTGCCGAGGTTTTGCAGGGCCTCTTCGCTGATGTTTGGAATATCGCGGGTGATTTCCTCCGGCCCGAGTTTGGTATCGCGGGCACCGATCTCGAATTCGTCGATGTGGATGGAGGTGTAGATATCCTCTTTCACAACGCGCTTGGAGATAAGAATCGCGTCCTCGAAGTTGTAACCATTCCAAGGCATGAAAGCGACGAGCACATTGCGACCAAGGGCGAGTTCGCCTTTTTCGGTGTTCGGACCGTCAGCAATGACATCGCCCTTCTTGATCGCTTGGCCCTTTTTGACGATGGCCTTCTGGTTGATGCATGTGCTCGCGTTCGAGCGCATGAATTTGCGAAGCTCATAGACATAAACGCCGTTTTCGGGGTCGTCTTTGATTTTCTTCTTACCTTCGGGAAGCGATCCGTCCTTGGTGATGATGATCTGGTTGGCCGTTACGGAAGCGACTTTGCCATTTGATTCCGCACAAATAACAGCGCGGGAATCGCGGGCCACACGGGCCTCGAGTCCAGTTCCCACGAGCGGGGAGTCGGAGACGAGAAGCGGCACGCCTTGGCGTTGCATGTTCGAGCCCATGAGCGCACGGTTGGCGTCATCGTGCTCGAGGAATGGAATGAGACCGGCAGCCACGGAGACGAGCTGCTTCGGCGAGACATCCATGTATTGGATTTGCGAAGGCTCGATTTCGAGGAAGTCACCACGATAGCGAGCGGAAACCTTCTCGCCGGAAAGATTGCCCTTGGCGTCCACTTGGGAATTAGCCTGGGCAATGTAGAAGTTTTCATCGCGGTCGCCGCTGAGGTATTCCACCTGATCGGTGACGCGGCCGTTAACAACCTTGCGATAGGGTGTTTCGATGAATCCAAATTCATTGATACGGGCAAATGTGCTCAACGAACTGATGAGACCGATGTTCGGACCTTCAGGAGTTTCAATCGGGCAGATGCGTCCGTAGTGGGATGGATGCACATCTCGCACCTCGAAGCCTGCGCGGTCGCGGCTCAGACCTCCTGGCCCGAGGGCCGAGAGACGGCGCTTGTGGGTGAGCTCAGAGAGAGGATTGGTTTGATCCATGAACTGGCTGAGCTGGCTGCGTCCGAAGAAGTCACGCACGACGGCGCTGAGCGATTTCGGATTGATCAGCTTCTGAGGCGTGATCTGATCGGTATTGGCATCAAACAATGTCATGCGCTCGCGAACGAGGCGCTCTGTGCGGGCGAGGCCCACGCGGCACTGGTTGGCGAGAAGTTCGCCCACAGTGCGGACGCGGCGGCTGCCGAGATGGTCAATATCGTCGGTCATGCCATCACCCGCGCGGAGGCGGACGAGGTATTTCATGGCGGCGACAAAATCATCCTTCGTCAGTGTGCGCTCGTTCTCGTCAACTTTGAGGTCGAGTTTTTGGTTGATCTTGTGACGACCCACGCGGCCCAAATCGTAGCGCTTGGCGTCAAAGAAAAGGCGCTTGAGCATGCTGCGGGCATTCTGAACGGTTGGCGGATCGCCAGGGCGCAGCTTGCGGTAGATATCTTTGAGGGCCTCGTCCTCGTCGTGGGCGGGATCTTTTTTGAGGGATTTGATGATCGTGTCGTCGTCCTTGGTGTCAACGACCTTCACGGATTTGTGGCCCAAGCCGATCAACTGACGGACGATGGCTGTGGTGAGAGGTTCAAAGGCGCGACCAACGGTGATTTCTCCATCGCGGATATCGGCGATGAGAACCTTGGTGGCGATTTCCTCCTCGTCGAGTTTCTCGCTGAGTTTGAGGTCCTGCGTTTTGTAGAAAAGATTGATGATCTGCTCGTCGGCAGGGAAGCCCACGGTGCGAAGGAAAGTCGTGGCAAGAAATTTACGACGGCGCTTGCGGCGGTCGAGATAGACATAGAGGAGGTCTGTGGTATCGAACTGAACTTCGATCCAAGAACCACGGTCGGGAATGATGCGGAAGCCATGGAGGATTTTTCCATTGGCGTGGACAGATGTCTCAAAGCAAATGCCGGGCGAGCGGTGGAGCTGGGAAACAACAACGCGCTCAGCACCATTGATGACGAAGGTGCCTTGGGGAGTCATCAGAGGCAACTCGCCCATGTAAACTTTCTCTTCCTTCGTGCTGCGCTCGTCTTTGTAACGGAAGGTCACATAGAGCGGGGCGCTGAAGGATTGCCCCTCGCGCTGGCACTCCAGGGCGGACATTTTGGACTCGCCGAGCTCGTAGCTTACGAAATCGAGTGAAGATTTGTCTTCAAATCCAAAGATGGGAAAAAATTCGCGGAAGACAGCCTGCAAACCGATGTCGCGGCGCTTGCTGGCAGGGACATCCTTTTGAAAGAACTCGTTGTAGGAGTTGACCTGCAATTCGATGAGGTTTGGTGGCTCGATGGCCTCTGTCAATTTTCCGAAATGAATGCGTTCAGACATGTTTTTTTGCGGTGCCGCGGGTTGTGTGGCCTAATCCAAGGCCGGGGCCGTCCATTTCTTCGTCAAAGCAAAAAGCTCCGTGATCGGACGAGGCTGGGTTTTCCAGAATTTCCGATAGCGGATACTAAAATGTTTTTTTGAGCGAAGGAGCAGATGGGTGTTTTTTTGCTGGTAAAGCGAACGAGTGAAAATAGCTAAACCCGCAGGAAGGTCAAGAGATATTCCGGACCTCCCTGCGGAGTTTGAAACTGGCTTACTTGACTTCGACCTTGGCGCCGGCGGCTTCGATCTTTTTCTTGATCTCAGCGGCTTCTTCCTTGGTGACGCCCTCTTTGAGGGGCTTAGGCGCGCCTTCGACGAGGGCTTTAGCCTCGGCGAGACCGAGTCCGGCCACAGCGGCGCGAACTTCTTTAATGACGGCGATCTTGTTGGATCCGGCATCAGTGAGGATGACATCGAAGGAGGTTTTCTCCTCAGCGGGTGCAGCAGCGGCTCCACCGGCTGGGCCTGCAGCGGCTACAGCGACGGGAGCAGCGGCGCTAACGCCCCATTTTTCTTCGAGTTGTTTAACGAGGTCAGCAATTTCGAGGACGGTGAGTCCGCTGAGATGATCGACGAGTGCGGTTGTATCTGCCATATGGTGTGTGTGTGTTTTGGTATCGTCGTATCCCGAGGCATCGGGAAGATTGAGTCAGGAAGCCGCCTGACCGACAAGGAACCGGTTGTGTTTTCTTGTTGTCCATCCCCTCACCTTTCGGTCCAGGGATGAAATTTTTTCGGGTATTGTTACGCTCCGGCGAGTGCGTCGCCTTTGGCCTTGAGAACGCGGGCCAAGCTGGCGGCTGGTTCGTTGAGGATGCGGACAAACTGGCTGGCTGGCGTCTGCAGGAGACCAAGGATCTTGGCGCGCAGCACATCCTTGCTCGGCAGGTCGGCGAGAGCGGCGACTTGATCTGCGCTGAGAGCAGCATTGTCGAGCACGCCAGCACGGACTGTCGGCAACTTGAACTCGGCGGCGAAGGTTTTGAGCACCTTGGCGGCGGCACAGATATCTGTCTCGCCAGTCACCATGGCTGTCTGACCCGCAAGCGAGTCGGAAAGCTCAGGCATCTTCAACTCGGCAGCGGCGATGCGAAGGAATGTATTCCTCACAACGCTCATGCGGGCACCGGCGTCAGAAAGACGGGTGCGGAGATTTTCAAAATGCGGCACCTTCATGCCGGTGAAGTCAACGACGAGCAGGTAGGGCGAGGCTTGGAGCTTCTCGCGGATGTCGGAAACGATGAGTGTTTTCTCGGGTCTCATGGAATGAAATGCTTAGTTTTTGAGGTAGGGTGCAGGATCCACGGCGAGACCAGGGGACATTGTCGCGCTGAGAGTGATGGCGTTTACAAAAGAACCTTTGGCTGTGGCAGGGCGGGCCTTGACAACCGCGTCGATGACAGCGGCGCCATTTTCCACGAGGGCTTGTGGCTCGAAAGAGAATTTTCCAACCGGCACGGCAACATTGCCGTTTTTGTCAAGTTTGAACTCCACGCGGCCTGCCTTGACTTCTTTGACAGCTTTCGCGGTGTCGTCAGTGACTGTTCCGGTTTTCGGATTGGGCATGAGGCCGCGAGGTCCGAGAACGCGGCCGAGTTTGCGAACTTCTGCCATGGCGGCTGGTGTGGCGATGGCCACATCGAAATCAGAGAAACCACCGGTGACTTTTTTGATGACATCCTCGAAGCCGACAATTTCAGCTCCTGCTTCTTTCGCAGCCTCGGCAGCCTGTCCGCTGGCGAAAACCAGAACGCGAACATTTTTACCGCTTCCGTTTGGAAGGGGGCAGGTGCCGCGAACCATTTGATCGCTTTGCTTGGGATCGACGCCCAGCTTGAAGGAGAGAGTGACAGTCTGATCGAACTTCACAGAGGGAAGTGTCTTCAGAGTTTGAATTGCGTCGGCCAGAGAATATTTCTTGTTGGCCTCAACTTTTGCCGCCGCTGCGCGGTAGCGTTTGCTTCGTTGTTTTTGCATGGATTGTGTGCAGTGCGAACGACCATCCGGTCTCCTGCGGTTAGGTTTCTCCCGTTTTCGGGAGGCGCGAAATTAGAGGAATGGATTGGAATGTCAAATTAAAAAAATAAAAAATTGACTGCATTCGAATCGACCCTATTTTCCGCAATCCGCCAATCAACCAAAAGCGGATAGAATACCCATGAAAGCCCAATACATCGACGAAGCCTCCAAAGTGATTTCCGAGCCGCAGGTCCTGATCAACATGGTCTCCCGCCGTGTGCGCCAACTCAATGCGGGAAGCCGTCCACTCATCGAGGTCGACCCCGGCACAGGCTTGGCGGATGTCGCGCTTCTTGAAATCGCTCAGGGAAAATTGATCATGGCGCCTGAGCTCGCCGAGGCGATCTGATCCGCTCCAGGCGGCCCTAAGCCGCACTCATGTCCTCCGAAATCACAACCAACAGGAAAGCCTTTCGGGACTACAATGTCCTCGAAAAATTCGAAGCGGGCGTTGAGTTGAAAGGCACGGAGGTCAAGTCCCTGAGGGCAGGATTTGTCTCCATGCAAGGAGCCTTTGCCCGCATTCAAAACGGCGACCTGTATCTTTTCGATTGCGCGATCCAACCCTACGAACGCGCCAGCCACGAGCAGCATGAATCCAAGCGCCCCCGCCGGCTTCTTCTACACCGAGCGGAGATCAACAAGCTCGCAGGAGCCGTCGAGCGCGAAGGCCTCACGATTCCCGCTCTGCGGATGTATTGGAAAAAAGGCCGCGTCAAAGTGGAAGTCGGACTCGGCAAGGGCAAGCTCGCCTCCGACAAACGACAGGATCTGAAAAAGCGTGTCGAAGATCGCGAAGCCGCGAGAACCGTTGCGGACTTCAACAAACGGAGCCGCTGAGCCGCACAGGCTCTCCAAGAACCACTCAGATCACACCAATTGGTGACTCTCCGGCTGCATGACGACCTCGCTCAACACAAGGTGCGGAGGAGCATCGATCGCTTGTAGAATCAAATCCGCAGCGGTTGCAACCGGGATCATTTTTTCACGCTGCACGGCCATTTGAATATGATCCCAAAAGGGTGTGTCGATACCGCCAAGGTGGAAGAGACAGAATCGCAAACCCGAGCGCTGATACTCCTGCGCGAAGCATTTGATCATGCCGGTGAGGGCATATTTGCTGGCCACATAAGCCGAAGCGTTGCGCATGGGGGCCTTTCCCAGAATGCCCGGAATGGTGATGAACAGCCCCTTCTTTGCGGCGGCCATCGCTTTGCAGGCCTCTCTGGCGAGGAGGAATGCGGCGCGAGCGTTCACATTCATCACATGGGTGAACTCCGCGTCCGTTGTATCCGCCGCAGGCTTGATGAGACCGATGCCGGCGCAGTGCACAACCACATCCAATGAGCCCATCTCGGCGACAGCCGCTGCAACAATCTTCTCAGCCGCTCCAGGAGCGGCCAGGTCGCCGGCAAGAAGCGGAGCGTCCAAGCCAAGATTCTTGAGTTTTTCTTCCGAACGCCCGGTCAGAAAAAGAGAGTCTCCCCGTGCCGCGAGGCGATTTGCCAACTCAGCCCCTACCCCGCTTGACGCGCCTGTAATCAGAATATTTGCCATGCTATGAATACGCACCGGATGTTCGACCGGATGCAGCTTTCGACTATGCCTCCAAGCAGTGAAATGGTCGCATGGGGACAGCACCCCATAGGAACAACCATTCGATGCAGTTAATTGAGGCCGATGCAAAATCCATCCCGTTTGAGAAAGCGATGCCTGCTGGGCATTCTCGCGCTGTTCCTTGTGGTTGGAGCTTCACCGGAAGCGGCTGCGGACTCTCCGAACCAATTGGAAAAAAAAGCACGCGGCGCCCTGAGCCGACTTTTCAGACACAATCGATTGGCCGCGGAAAGTGTAGATGCCGCCTATGCGGTTCTCGTATTCCCAGAGGCCAAGAAACTCTCTCTGGGAGTCGGTGTCACGACAGCAACGGGCGTGCTTTTTGAAAAAATGAAACCGATGAGTTTTCACAATCTCACGGGCTTCTCATGCGGACTGGAACTGGGAATCCAAAAATTCGGCTATGCCATCTTTTTTATGAACGAAGAGGCGCTGGACTATCTTTACGACTCGCGCGGATTTGAAATCGGGAGTTCTCCAAGCCTGGTCATCGCCGATGGGATTTTTTCAGGCTCAAAATCAACGACCACTCAGAGGCCGGGAATCCTCACATTTGCTTTCAGTCACACCGGCCTGGCGCTGAATCTCGGAGTTCATATCGCCAAGATTACGGAATACGAACCCAGCGAATGATGCAGCGCGGACATGGTCAAAAGCGGGGGCGTATTTTTTTAAAAAAATCTTTCCTCCCCCAGCGGATGTCCGAGCAAGGTTGATAGCGTGAGCGGTGAAATGAACACCATACTTTCATCATTCATCAGTGCCCTCCTGAAACGCCTTCGCCCGAAGAAAGAGTCCAGAAAGGGGCTGGCGACCCAGTCGGAATTCCAATTCGATTCACCGGCGACAGAAGACCGCCCCCTGCTCCCAAGAAGTTCCAAGATCCATCTGAACCTGGCCGAGAAGGATCCAACACGCCTTCTTGCGAGAATTGAAGAAGCGTTCGCCGCGGCTCCCGAGGAATGCACCATCGAACTGATCGGCCCTGGAATTCTGCTTCACGACAATGCACTCATGCTTTTTGAGGAACTGCGGAATCGCCCCTCACACACGCGCCTGCACATTCGCGCACGCACCTGCCTCATCGACGGAGCGATCCTGCTCTGGCTCGCCGGGGACACGCGATCGATGAGGGCAGATAGTTGGATACAGCTCTCGAGCGTGCGCAGCCAGCAGGCGGATTTGAGCGATACCGATGGCGATGTCTCGATTTTGATTGAGGAAGAGGAACCGGCGAACACCGATCTGCGCTCGATTCATCGACACATCAACGAATGGTTGCCGGTTCAAGAAATCACCGGTCGCCGCCTCTTTGAACCCGAGCTTCGCGAATTCGGACTACTCGACGATGCCGAAAGCCAGATTCAACTGGCTGCGTTGTTTCATGCCGAAGTCGCGGGAATCACCACTGCGCCGTCCCCGGAAACAGACCAAGTTGTTACGCTAAAGACCCAAAGCTCCAGGCGCTGATTGGATCGCCTTGACCTGCAACTTCGAGAGGCGATGGATGAGCCATGCGGTGATGTCGAAGTTGTCCACGAGGGTGGACATCTCGAGATTCCCAGCGGGTGAGAAGGCTCCGCAATCCTCCAAAAAGGCCTTCCGCATGGCGCGCACAGGCGGAACTTTCTGTTTACTGGACTCAAAAAACTCCTGAATTTTTTGCGCATCCATGGAAGCAGTCGCCTCCGCGCCGAGAAGAATATTGCCCTGCACCCAGTCCAGAAGGCCCTTGGCGCAAGCCTCGGCGTTGGGAGGAAGAGCCGACCGTGAGACCGCCAACTCCCCGGCTGCTTCACCGATGTGGCGGATCGTATGCAACCAGGCCCGGTAACGCTGAAGGCGAAGCGACTGATTTTGAGACAACGGATTCTCGGAGGCGAGCCTGACACAGAAGCTCTCGATGGCGGATCCGAGCTGCACGAAGGCAGGCATCTCGTGCGAATCGACATCCACAGCGGAAGGCTTTACTGCAAGGCTCAGACTTCCAAAAAGGCGCCCGAGCTCCTTGGGAATCAAATCCAGCGCAGTCTCGGGATCGGCGAGTGCCTGCGAACGGAGAAACTTTGGTTGCTCGGCATGCTCGGCAGCATCACTCGGCCAAAAGCGTTTCAGCAACACCTCGCAGAGCGGCAGAAACGGACTCAGAACGACAGCAGGAATCAGGTTGGAAAGAAAAAACACCGCCGCCAAGCGGATGCCCTCTCCGCCATCAAGTGAGTGAACAAAAGCCTGCACGAGCGGGACACCGGCACGCTCCACAAAGAACAATGCCATCATCAGCACACCGCTGAAGACGCAGAACAAATCCTCCATGCGCACGAGTCGGATCGATGAACCGCTGAGCCCACGGGCCAGAAAAGCCCGCAAGGCGATGGCTCCGAGATTGGTCCCGTAGATCGCCGGCGCGGCTTCCGCGACTCCAAAGGCTCCACCGGCCGCCAAGGTTATCAGAACCATCACTGCGCCTGTGTTTGACTGCAACAACGCCGCAGCTGCCACACCAATGAGGAATGCCTGAAATGGAGAGTGCAGCGCGACTTCGATGACTTGTCGAAACCACGCCTCGTCCTTGAGCGGAGCCAAGCCCGCGCCAAGTTGTTCGAGTCCGAAAAGAATAATGCCCACGCCGAGGACAGCGCCAGCGATGGTATTCCATGGCTTGCGGCGCACGGACCCCATAGCGATGCCAGCCACTCCGACCACCAATGCCGCAACCGGATGGATGTTGAATGCTGCTAAAAATGCCAGCGCCGTCAGTCCCACATTGCACCAAACCACGATCACCCGCGCCGCAGCGGATTGGATCAGACCGCTTCCAACCATGCTGACCAAAATAAATGTCACCGCCGTGGCACTCTGCATCAGCGCTCCTGCCACGAGCCCGCAAACGCCCGACAACCACGGGGTGCCGGTGGCCCGCCGCACAAGCTGACGAAACCCGCCGCCACTCAGGGAACGCATATTTTGTCCCGTAAGTTGGAGACCCAGGAAAAACAGGCCGAGGCCAAGTATGACGCCGTTGAATACGAACATGGATCACCGAAATATGCCGCCCCCAGCGTCTCGAACAAGAGAAGGATTCATTTCTATCGTGGAGACCCTTGCCATTTTTTATCTCTCTCCCTGCCTTTCGAGGGAATCCTGACGCGGCGTCTTGCCTGTGAGTTTCTTGAAGGTTTTTGCAAAGTGGAACTCGTCGTGGAAGCCGAGCATCTCAGCCAGTTCCTTGTTGGTGAACCGGTGGCGGGCGAGGAGCTGCCTTGCACGCTCGATGCGGCGCGCCATGGCGTAGCGGGCCGGCGGCTCGCCCGCGATATCGGTGAATTTTTTTCGAAAACTCTCGTAGCCCATCCCGCACGACTCCGCCACATTCCGGAGCGTTCGCTCATCGTCCGCTGCCGACCTCTCCAAATGGTCCGCAGCCTGTAAAAACCAACCCGGATGGTGCTCTTTCGCATTCCTTGATATGTGAACTTTGAAGATGCGGGACAGAATCTGTTGCCACATCGTCACGGCTTCGAGCATCGACTGACCCGCTTGGTTCCATTGCGAAAAAAATGGCTGAAGAATCTCAAGTCCCGCGCGCGGAGGCTTCCAGTGGAAAGCGGGATTTCTGACATCAAAGATTTCCGCCTCGCGCCAAGCCTCGAAGACAGGCCCGCGAAAGCAGACATATAACTCGTTCCAGATTCCGCCCGGTTCAGGCCCGTAGGAATGAGCCACCTCCGGGAAGACCAGAATCACATCACCCGCTCGCAGTGGAATATCAGTTCCGCGCGCGTCGTGGTATTTTCCGGTTCCTGCCACCAAATACACAATCGCCCATTGTCCAAAGACGCGCGGCTTGTCACGCCGAATGCCGCGTGATTTGGAAATAGTGCCTGCAAGCGTTATCTCACCAAGTGGAGAAGTGCCCGTGGTCTGAACGAGCGTGGTTTTCCAGTTATCGAGGGATGGAAGGCGCATTTCCCATTTATTACATAAAAAATACCATGCGCGCCATTCCTGTTTTTTCTGAATGTGTCAGAGTGACCTCGCATGAAAACACTCGCCTCAGCACCCGTCGTCAACCGCACACTCACATCCCTCGGTCATGAACTCGAGATGGATGAGCATTCCTTCGGCTGGTTGGAGGATTCCTCCGCCATCCGCAACGATCCGGCCGCCCTTCAGCAGAGCATGGATGAAAACGGCTACCTTTATACCAAAGGATTCTTCCCCCGTGAGGTCGTTCTCGAAGCCCGAAAGGCCCTCGTCGAAACGCTCGAAAAGGATGGGATTTTTGAAGAAGGCCAACCTCTCATCGATGGCATCCTGAAAGAAGGCGTTCATCCAAAATTCAACACCACAGCTTGGAAAAACCAGCCCGCCATCAACCGCGTTGTCTTCGGTCCCGAGGTTCATCAATTTTATACCGCCTTCCTCGGTGGAACCATCCGGCACTTTGACTACATCTGGCTTCGCACCATGGGCTGCGGCCACGGAACCGCTCCCCATTGCGACATCGTTTACATGGGCCGCGGCACACACCGCCTCTACACCGCATGGATTCCCTACGGCGAAGTGCCACTCGAAGTTGGCGGACTCATGATCCTCGAAAAATCGCACCTGCAAGCCGACCGCATTCGCAATTATTTGAACTCGGATGTCGATACGAGCTGCACGAACATCCCCGGCCACGACGGCTGGAAACACAACGGGCAACTCACCAACAACCCCGTGTCGCTGCGCCAGAAATTCGGTGGGCGCTGGCTCACCTCGGAGTTCCAGCCCGGCGACCTCCTGACCTTCCGCATGGACACCATCCACGGCAGCATCGACAACACGACGCAGCGGATTCGCCTCTCCACCGATACCCGCTACCAACGCTCCGACGAACCGGTCGATGAACGCTGGGTCGGCGAGAATCCCATCGGCCACGGCCCCGACGCCAAGCTCGGCCGCATCTGCTGATCCGTCGCAACCCTTCAAAAACAGCCGCCCGGCCTCGCTTGGCGGCTGTTTTTTTGTGATCGGAGTCGCCTTGTAGATTTGAAAAAACTCCGCCAACCCGCCGGACCACCGATTATCGACTGGCTGTTTATTTTGCGGTTTGTATGAATACCCTCACGCACGGCCTCCCGCCACGGGCAGGTCTTTCCTAAATCGCCATGACGACAACCGATCTTCCATCCAACCCACCAGCCCAAGTCTTCGTTCCGGATGCCCTCCCCTTTCCTGGTGCCGCTTCGAGAGTCACTCATCTTGGCGTCGGCGCGCATCACGACGATCTCGAGTTCATGGCTTTTCACGGGATTGTGGAGTGCATGGACCGCACAGACCGTTGGTTCGGGGGCGTCACATGCACAGACGGCCGTGGCAGTTCGCGCAGCGGGGTTTTTGCCGAAATGAGTCCTGAGGAACTCGGCCGCGTGCGCGCCAGGGAGCAAAACGAAGCCGCTGTGATCGGACAATACGGGATCATGTTCCAACTCGGCTACCCAAGCTCGGCCGTGACCAATCCCACCGACACCAGACTGCGCGAGGATTTGGTGCGGATTTTGAAGAACACCCGCCCCGAGGTCGTCTACACACACAGTCCGGCGGACAAGCACAGGACGCACCTCGGTGTATTCGCCTCGCTCCTCCACGCGCTCCGCGCTCTGCCCCTCGAGGAGCGTCCAAAGCAACTCATAGGCTGCGAGGTTTGGAGGGATCTCGATTGGATGCTGGATTCGGAAAAAGTCCGCATGGATGTGAGTCGGCACGAGACTCTCGCCAACAAACTCAACGCCGTCTTCGCCTCGCAAATCGTCGGAGGAAAACGCTACGACCTCGCCGTGACCGGCCGCCGTGCCGCGAATGCCACATTCTACGAGCCCCGCGAAGGCGATGAGTCCACACAAGTCCTCGTCGGCATCGACCTCACTCTACTGATCCAAGACGACTCGCTCAGCGTCGTGGAATTCACCCGCCAGGCGATACGCCGCTTCGAGGAAAGTGTCTGCGCCGGACTGACCCCTTATTTTTAATTCTATGGAAGTTATCATCCAACCCAATGCCGAAGCGGCTGCCGCCATGGCCGCCCGCCTCTTCTCCCACACCATCCGCACCAAGCCAAACGCCGTCCTCGGCTTGGCCACCGGTGGAACCCCCGTGCCGCTCTACCGCCATCTCATCCAGCAGAATCTCGACTGGTCCCACATCACCTCCTTCAACCTCGACGAATACATTGGCGTCGGTGCCGACCACCCTCAGTCTTACCACGCGTTCATGCACGAGAACCTCTTCCGGCATGTGAACATCAATCGCGCAAACATCCACATCCCCGACGGCATGGCGGCCGATCCCGAGTCCTTCTGCCGAAGCTACGAAGAAAAAATCCGCGCCGCAGGAGGCATCGACCTACAACTCCTCGGCATCGGCACCGACGGACACATCGGCTTCAACGAGCCGACCTCCTCCCTCGCCTCCCGCACCCGCATCAAAACCCTCACCGCCCGCACCCGCAAGGACAACGCCCGCTTCTTCGGCAGCGAGGACGCAGTGCCCTTCCATGTCATCACCATGGGCATCGGAACCATCCTCGACACCCGCAAGACCGTTCTCCTCGCCACGGGAAAAAACAAAGCGCACGCCGTGGCACAAGCCGTCGAAGGCCCGATCACCTCGATGAACCCCGCCTCCGCCCTCCAACTCCACCCCTCCGCCATCTTCTGCCTCGACGAGGAAGCCGCCTCCGAACTCACCCGCGCCGACTACTACCGCTGGGTCTTCGACAACAAACCCGCCTGGCAAGTCATCTGAGGGAGGCTTTAAAGCAGCGCAGCGGCAGCTTCCATCCCAACAGCCGTGCCCGTAGGAAAGCCGAGGTCCTCCTCGGCTCGCTGATCCAGCCAAGCCAACGAGGACATTGACGCTCCCAATCTCGGCAGCGCGCTCGTTTGAATTGGAGGGACATCCTCTGGCATGCCCCATTTTTCCCGCTCAGCGCGTCAAACTCATCGATGACCAACCTCGCCCTGCGCCTGCGCAACCGGGACGGTCGCGCCCCTCTCTTGGCGCGGCAGCGGGCGTGGAGTTCTGATCCCAAGCTGGTTAACTTTTGGGATTGGCGAAAGGAATTTCCCCTCGTCGCTTACGGCTCCTCTGCCTCATCCCTGCCCCGGCACCAGGTTGTGGTTGATTCTTCTGGATCCATTTTTACCCGATCACATCTTGAACTCGGGTAGATTCTCGGCTGGCCTAGGCCTCTCGAGGAGGCGAAAATCCTTAATGATCTCTTCGAATTCTGTAAGGGCTTTTTCATAGCCCATCAATTCCGGCTCTTGCTGCGGCACAGTAAAAACTGGAAACTCAAAAAAATGGGATGGGTTCATTTTCATACTCCTCATGGTAAGTTTGATCTCCATTTTTTCAACCTCTCAAGCGCCGCTTCCCCGCCATAGCGTTTCACAAGTCCAGCGAAAGCCTCCTCAT
>JBILWM010000127.1:0-6425 GCA_044369905.1 Terrimicrobiaceae bacterium
ACGTCGCGGCCAGTTTTGGTCTCCTCGTGGTCTGGCTCACATGCTCGCCATCGACGTCGCGCTCAAAAACGACACCCTGGAGTTCCTGTGGAACTGATTTTTTGCAACTATCGGAGATGCGCCCCGTGCCTGCACACTCCGGTTTTTATCCTCGCCAATCCTCAGCGCCGCCGCTTAACCTGCACCACTCTTTTTTCACCAATCCTATGAAGACAAAAAAATCCGCCGCTACGAAATCCACCGCTACGCCCGACCGGGGCAATGTCATGAATGGCGCGGAGATTCTCGTTGAATGCCTCGAGCGCGAGGGTGTGGAGGTTGTTTTCGCCTATCCCGGTGGCTGCTCGATGCCGATCCATCAGGCTCTCACCAAAACAAAAAAAATCCGCACCATTCTTCCACGCCACGAGCAAGGCGGGGTTTTTGCCGCCGAGGGCTATGCCCGCGTGACCGGCAAGGTCGGAGTCTGCATGGCCACTTCCGGCCCCGGTGCCACGAACCTCGTCACCGGCATCGCAGATGCCTTCATGGACTCGATTCCTCTCGTTGCGATCACCGGCCAAGTGCCTCAAGAAATGATCGGACGCGGTGCGTTCCAAGAGACCGATGTGTTTGGAATGACGCTGCCGATGGTGAAGCACAGCTACCTTGTGTGGGATGTGAATGAACTTCCCCGCATCGTGAAAGAGGCCTTCCATATTGCCTCCACAGGTCGTCCGGGCCCGGTTCTCATCGATATTCCGAAGAACATTCAGAACCTCACCACACAGCCTATTTTCCCGAAAACCGTGAATCTGCGCGGCTACAAGCCCGAGCGCAAAGCGGATGATGTCGCATTGAACGAACTCATCGGAATGCTCGGCGAGGCGAAGGCTCCGATGATCTATTGCGGTGGCGGCGTGATCTCCGGCGAGGCATCGGCCGAGTTGCTCGAGTTCGCCGAGCGCACCCAGATTCCGGTGGCCACCACGCTTATGGGCATCGGTGGTTTTCCCGAAACCCACACGCTCTCCCTCAAATGGCTCGGCATGCACGGCACCGTTTATGCGAACAATGCCGTCAACGAAGCCGATCTTCTTCTGGCCATCGGCGTTCGCTTTGATGACCGCGTCACCGGCAAGGTGGAGAAATTCTGCGAGCACGGCAAAATCGTCCACATCGACATCGACAACTCCGAGATCAACAAAAACAAAACCGTCTGCCTGCCTATCCTGAGCGACCTGAAATACGCCCTGACGCGCCTCAACAAGCTACTCGACCAAGCCGGCTACAAGCGCACGACGAAGAATTTCTCCCGCTATCCGGATTGGTATAAACAAATCGACGCGTGGAAGACCAAGCACCCGCTCTCTTTCAAGGACACCGAGGATGTCATCCAACCGCAGCATGTCATCCAGCTCCTCTGCGAAATGACAAAAGGCGACGCCATCATCACCACTGGCGTCGGCCAGCACCAAATGTGGGCCGCCCAATTTTACGATTTCGACGCCCCCCGTCGCCTCGTCACTTCCGCCGGTCTCGGATCCATGGGCTTCGGCTATCCTTCCGCTATGGGAGCCAAGGTCGGAATGCCCAACAAACAAGTCATCGACATCGACGGCGACGGTTCATTCCTAATGAATGTCCAAGAGCTCGCCACAGCGCACATCGAAGGCATCGCGGCAAAAGCGATCATCTTGAACAACCAGCATCTCGGCATGGTTGTCCAATGGGAGGACCGCTTCCACGGCGGCAACCGAGGCCATACCTTCCTCGGCGATCCTCGCGATCTTCAGCGCATCTACCCGGACTATGTCGATATCTGCAAAGGATTCGGCGTGACCTGCGAAAGAGTCATCCACAAAAAAGACCTCCCCGCCGCCATGAAGCGCATGCTGGAGTCCAAGGAAGTCTACATCCTGGATGTCATGACGCCCTACACCGAGCATGTGCTCCCAATGATTCCATCCGGCAAGACCTACAAGGACATCATCACCGAATAAACAGCCCGGAAAATTCCAAGTTCAAACAAACGGAGTCCGTCGAAAGATGGGCTCCGTTTTTGATTTCATACCCTGAATGAAGGGAGAGATCGGTCACCTCGACTGCGAAAAGCATTTGTGCGGCAAGGCCGCCATTGCATTCCGGGTAGAAGCCGCTCTCGTTCAAAAAATGATTTTTCCAAACCTCGCCGCGCCGTATCACTCCACTTTCCCGTTTCTGATTCGCCAAGCCTGACTATTAACGCTTCGTCACCCCTTCGCGGTCTTTCCATTCTGTCGTTCTTTGTTCACTTGGATCATTGCATCGGTGAGGCGTCCTTGGAGTCCGGTGGAGTGGGTGTTGTCGATGATGATGACCAGCGGTTTGCCATCTGGTTGGGTGATTCGCCACACGGTTCGCACACCGAAAACATAGTCTGGCACGATGTAGTTCTCTGTGCCGAGCCGCTCCGTGCTTGGCCAGAACGGGTATTCCTCCAGCACGACATGCACCTTTTGCTTGGGGTGGAATCGCTCCAGAACATTCGCTTTTTTCCACTGCGGCGATTCGTTGATGTCGGGAATCTTTGCCAATTCCTCGACAGTCATTTCCTTCAACTCCGCCCGGCCCAGGGTCAACGCATATTCTGCGATCTCCGCATCGGTGGCTGCCGCTTCTTTTTTTTCCTTGTTGAGCACCTGCGCCAGGTAGCGATACATCCGGCGGAAGCGATGAGGTTGTGAGCCAATTGGCCCAAGTAAAAGTTCCAGCCGGATCGTCAGATCATGGATGGCACTCTCCACGCTTTTCTGGGACAGCGTGGATTTCTTGTAGCACTCGTAAGACTCCGCCGTGAAGAAGGTGCCGTTCAATGCTCGCGGCGCAAAGAGTTCGCTGGTGGCCTGGGAATGGCCCGCCGTTGCGAAAAGTTTGGCATCCTCGCTTTTCATTCTTCGCCATGTCTCCGAGCTCTCCGCGAGTGCCATCGCGTTGCAACTCGTCGCCGCCTCGATCGCAAACGCCGCCTCCTCGGGGAGTGGTGCTACTCCGCGCTCGATGTTTTGGATCGTAGCCGGTTTCAGTCCTGTCTCCTTGGCGCAGGTTTCGCGACTCCATTTCAGAATGTCACGCAGCTGTTGCAGCGGATGCTTCGGCGGGGCGGAGGATTGGGAACTTTTTCGGCTCATGGTGCGCGAAGAATAAAAAAACAAATAATCAACGCAATAAAAAAACTGTGTTGACATAGTAAAATACTAAGTATAGAAATCTCTGTGTTGGGAGCAGTGATCCAGACCTGTTCCGTTTGCTGAGCTCTCTCCAGGTGGAGAGTCGCCCGGTTGAGCGGCACAGCCGAGGACACAGCAAACACCCGACAACCAAGAAACCATGACAACTGAAACCACCACCCAGCCCGCCACTCTTGCAGTGGATAACAACACGGATGCCAGATACGCCTTCGGCAGCGCTTCGCTGTCGCCGGAGCAACTGGACCAAGTGATCGCAACCATCAATCAGGTGAAGAGGCTTTTGCCATCGATGCCGGATTTGACTCCTGCGGAGCGCCAGCGCATCTCGAAATTGGGATCGCGCACCCGAGGATTTGCCGACGCCGCCCTCGAGGCAGCCAAGGCCGACAGCGGTGTGCTTCCACAGAGCATCTCACTTGAGAGTTTCGTGGCGCAAGATGAACTCCTGCGTGGATTGAGCCTCGTGCAGACGCATGTTTCCGACCTCAAATCCAAGTTGGACGACTCCCTGCTGCTCATCGGCAATCACATCTACTCATTAAGCCGCACGGTTTATGCCATGATGAAAACCGACGCAGCCAAGACACGCTTGCAGGAGCAAAAAGCGCTGATGAAGCAACGCTTCGTTGTTAAAAAAACGAGCCAGCCCGCGACATCGACTCAGCTTCGAGAGTAAACGCACGCGAAACCTCAACCTTGCAGTTAAAGTCGGGCACCCGGTTCCAGGCCGGGTGCCCGATTTGCTTTTGTCGTGGGCTGGCTTTCGCGACGAGAATGGAAAGACGCCCTCTCCTCAATCAAGAAAAATCCTCGTTCCGAACTCGGCCCGCTTCGCTCCGAACTCGGCCCGCTTCGCTCCGAACTCGGCCCACTTCGCTCCGAACTCGGCCCGCTTCGCTCCGAACTCGGCCCGCTTCGCTCCGAACTCGGCCCTCTTCGCTCCGAACTCGGCCCGCTTCGCTCCGAACTCGGCCCGCTTCGCTCCGAACTCGGCTCGCTTCGCTCCGAACTCGGCCCACTTCGCTCCGAACTCGGCTCGCTTCGCTCTGAACTCGGCTCGCTTCGCTCTGAACTCGGCTCGCTTCGCTCTGAACTCGGCTCACTTCGCTCTGAACTCGGCCCGCTTCGCTCTGAACTCGGCTCACTTCGCTCTGAACTCGGCTCACTTCGCTCCGAACTCGGCCCGCTTTACTCCGAACTCGGCCCGCTTCGCTCCGAACTCGGCCCCACCGCGACCTACGGGCAGACCTGATCCATTTGGAGGGCCATCCTCCGGCATGGCCCAAATTTCAATCATGGAAGGCGCCGCATCCCTCTCGGAAACCTTCCTGCTCAAAATCGTGCGAACCACGCGTCTCACACGCCGCTTCGCAGCTGAAAAATGGGTCATGCGAGACGATGACCCTCCCAAGTTGCACGAATCGCGCTGCCGCGCGGGGCGCGAAAGAGGGGAGCATGGTCGTCTCGACCGTGAAAGAGACTGGTGAGCAATCTCATCGATTTGATAACACGAGTCATCTCCGAGAGAACAGCAGTCATCGATTTGATAACACGAGTTGTCTCCGAGAGAACAGCAGTCATCGATTTGATAACACGAGTTGTCCTCGGGCGAACAGCGGTTATCGATTTGATAACACGAGTTGTCTCCGAGGGAACAGCTGTCAGGAAAATCGGGCATCCAATGGAAGTTGATAAACCTCCGGAAATTTCAAGAGCGCCAACCCAAAGCCTTCGCTGAACAAATCCGCAGGATGGAACAGGTGTTCGAATAGAACTCCAGTCATCGGAACTCGCCAGACATTTTGGGGAGTAGTTGGGGCCATAAAGGCACGCGAAAGTTTTTTTCGAAAATATGCTCCTCCCCCAGCGGATGTCTGACCGGGGCTGTTAGCGTTGCTGGCGAAATGTTCACCAAAATCCTCATCGCCATCGAGACAGTCATGAATCGCATCCACCCGCAGAACCGCTTCCATCCTTGCTTTGTAAGGCAGGAGGAGTTTGCCTTCGTTAAGAATCAAACGCGATTTCTTCCATGAGGACTCCCATCCCCAAAAGACCTCCCCTACAAGCCAAGCGACGGTATCCTTATCCCGAGAGAAGCCGGCTTCATAAGATTGCAGGAGTGACGATCCTCACGATCACAAGTCCGCTGTGGGCTCCTGTATGGATTCTGCACCTACCCTTCCGTCTTTTTCGCGAGCGCAAGGAGAAGAAAGAACGCCTCGCCCGTCAGGCTCTGCGCGAATCAACTCCTCCGCCACCCCCCGATCTCGAGCTTGAGCGTCGTCGCATTCAAGCCCGCGAGGAGCAGAATCGTTCGATCGGTCGAGGTAGAAGATATCACGACCCGATCGAAAAAGACCCAGAGATTGCCAAGCTCGTAAGAGCAGCTGGAGAAAGAGCCCATCAGGAAGTCTCCGGGGGACGCTATGAACATCTTGGGACCTGCCACCTCATCTGGCGGCGCCAACAAGAAATCCTCAAAGAAGAGCACGGCATTGTTTGGTATCCCCCGAGTCGCATGAATCCGCACATTATTTATGATTGATGGGCTTTTCTTATCGGAATCCACAAACGCACGCTCGACCTGCAGCTATTTCTTCCTCTATTGTCTGACTTCATAATCACCTCCCATGGGCTTCTACTACCGCAAATCTGTTAACCTCGGCCCGTTCCGGGTAAATCTGAGCAAGTCTGGCGTGGGCTATTCTGTCGGTGGTCGCGGATTCCGAGTTGGCACAACGGCGCGTGGGAAAAAATACACGAGCTTCAGCATCCCGGGGACGGGAGTTGGCTATCGCAAATCTGGTGCTGGTTGCCTTGTCCTTATCGCTGCTGTTCCAGTTGGGATCGCTGCCACAAAACTTCTCCTCACTTCATGAATCTCCTTTGGAAACGCACACTCCGCACGGCCTCATCCGAGCGCTTTCTCGCACAGCGCGAGGGCAAGGATGTTGCCGCCGTCGATCTCCACTACCTCGCCAGTGGCACCGTTGCCGGGACAGTGATTCTGCTGAAGGACGGGGGATGGAATGAATCCGATGTGCCTGCGCTTCTCGGTTCGCTGGACGAGGATTTTCTACCTGATGTCACTAGTGTCCGGTTGAGACAAGAAATGGTTTAAACTAAAAATTCAAGATGAGACAATTGCAACCGAAAATAAGTGTGACGCATTTGAAGATCACAGCGTTAGATCGCATTAAAATGCGTAATCTA
>JBILWM010000128.1:0-6384 GCA_044369905.1 Terrimicrobiaceae bacterium
CTCTGTAGCTGATGTTTTCTTCTTCACCAGACTATCACAGCTTTTCTGTGCCTTTTTGTCTATCTTTTTCTTTCAGCCAGTTTTCTTGCTGCTTCCAGAGCCTCCAGCCAAACGCCCTGTTCGACCTGAATCACCGAGCCGTTTTCAAATGCCAGAGAAACAGTGGATTTTTTATCCGTGATGATTTTTTCCCCCTGCTGCAAGGCCTGACCCTTGGCAGCATTTTTACTCTCCGTTGCGCCGGGCTTGATGATCACCGCCTTGCCTTCAACAGCCGTAATGATGATCGCCCCGCGCTTCATTTGAGCAGGATTGATCTCCTGAGCATTAACGACAGCAGTAAACAATAGAATCGCCGTTATGAGTGCGACGCGAAATAGATGGTCGAGATGACAAGGGTTTTTAAGCATATTGAGGGCAGGTATTTTTAGGGGAGACCTCCTTAAAGCTGCGTCACTTACTGCTCTGTCGCAATAAAATTGTTCTTTCGAACAAACCATTTGAAAGGCCAAAGCCTGCACGGCAGCGCGCCCTTTGATCCGGGAGTTCCACTTCTCTCTGTTGGTGTGGCATCAAAGAAGGGACCACAGGCGTCTCGCCTGTGAGAGACACTTGCGTGGCAACCTCGCCGATGAGCAAGCACGCTCTGCGCCTGCGCAACCGAGACTGTCGAGCCCCTCTCTTCGCGCGGCAGCGCGCACTTAAAACTTAATTCTTAAAACTTCTCCCCGCGCGCTTCGCACCAACGCGCGCTTGCAAACAGGCTGGGCGGTTTCCATGATAGCCTTCACATGGATGCCATAATCGACCTGCTTCAGAAAAACGCCCTCATGCCGCGCGATGAGATGGCGCGTTTGCTCAATATGACCACTGCCGAGGTCGAGGCGGCCATAGCCAAGCTTGAGGCGGATGGCATCATCCTTGGATATCAGCCTGTGTTGAACCGCGAAAAGTGGGACACCGACAAGGTCACGGCGGTGATCGAGGTGAAAATAACTCCCGAGCGCGATGGCGGCTTCGACCGCATCGCCTCGCGCATTGCGCGGTTCCCGGAGGTGCAGAGCTGCTACCTCGTGAGCGGTGGCTACGATCTGCTGATTTTGGTCGAGGCTCCGAACCTCCGCGCCGCCGCCGCGTTCGTTGCCGAGCGGCTCAGCACTATTGATGCGGTGCAATCCACCGCCACGCACTTCCGCCTGAAAACCTACAAGGAAAACGGCACCTTCCACACCTTCGAGGCCAGTTCCGAGCGTCTCTCCATCACGCCGTGAGCATCGCCATCGCAGACCACATCCGAGACATCCCGCGCTCGGGAATTCGCGACTTTTTTGAAATCGTCCAGTCGATGGATGATGTCATCTCTCTCGGCATCGGCGAGCCGGACTTCGCCACGCCTTGGCACATCCGCGAGGCGGCCATTTATGCTCTGGAGAGGGGCCGCACCGGTTACACCTCGAACCTCGGCCTGCCGCGTCTGCGCCGGAGTATTTCGGATTACATCAACAAACATTTCGGCATTCGCTACGAACCGCTCTCCGAGATTCTTGTCTCCGTAGGCGTCTCCGAGGCGATCGATCTCGCGCTCCGCGCCTTGTTGAATGCCGGTGACGAGGTGATCTACCACGAACCGTGCTATGTCTCCTACGCCCCCACGATCACGATGGCGCATGGCGTTCCCGTGCCCGTCCGCACGCGAGCGGATGATGGATTTTCCCTGCGCGCCGAGGATTTGGAAAAAGCCATCACGCCGCGCACCCGCGCGCTCATGCTGAATTTCCCGACGAATCCGACTGGCGCAACAATGGAGCCTGCGGAACTCGAGAAAATCGCCGCAGTCTGTGTGCGTCACAATCTTGTTGTCCTCACAGATGAAATCTACAGCGAGCTGACCTACGAGGGCGCCAAGCACACCAGCATTGCTGTTTTTCCTGGAATGAAAGAGCGCACTGTCTTTCTGCATGGCCTCTCCAAGGCTTTTGCCATGACCGGTTGGCGCATCGGTTTCGCTTGCGCGCCTGCGCCGCTCATCGAGGCGATGATGAAAATCCATCAATACTCGATCCTGTGCGCATCGATCATGGGCCAGGATGCCGCCATCGAAGCCCTCGACCGAGGCGAGCACAGCGTCGCGCAGATGCGCCGCGAATACGAGATGCGCCGCAACTTCATCGTCTCAGCCATCAATGAAATGGGCCTCGAATGCCGCAGCCCGCGCGGATCGTTCTATGTCTTCCCGAAAATCACATCCACCGGCCTCTCCAGCCGCGACTTCTGCATGCGATTGCTGCAGGAAAAGAAAGTCGCCGTTGTGCCAGGGCCGGCGTTCGGCGGAGGAGGGGAGGGCCATGTGCGCTGCAGTTTTGCAACCGCTCTTCTTCAAATCAAAATCGCCATGCAGCGAATGGCGGAGTTCGTTGGCGAGTTGAAGCGGGAATCCGCAATGGTGAGTTAATAAAGCCGCTCACACCTCTGGCAATGCCTGCCTCCACAGACAGCTCTTTTACAGCACGCAGATTCCCGTCTGCCTCTGGTTCTGCGGGAAAAATAGCACGCTTGATTTCGCGAACGACGCTCGTTTGTTCGATGGCGAAACGGAACTCAGCTTGGTAGCATGATGTCATGAAAATTAAGGCCATAGAAAACCACAGAAGTCGTCAGGAGGAACTCGGTCAGTTCCTTACCGCGACGCCTGTGGCTGACTTCATGGCCTCGATGTTCGGTCTGCTTCCGCAAACCGTTCGTTTGCTTGACGCCGGCACCGGTGCTGGATCACTCACCGCCGCGTTTGTCTCCCGGTGTTGTGAAAAGCGCGACGGCGTCCGTGCCATTGAAGCAACTCTCTACGAACTCGACGGTGAAATCCTGAACTCATTGGCCGAGACGATGCGCGAGGGTGAACGGCTCTGCACCGACGCAGGCATCCGCTTCACGTTCACCATTCATTCGGCCGACTTCATCCAAGAAATGTCGGCGCGTCTTGCGGGTGATTTGTTCGGCACGCCACCGCCACCCGCCTTCGATGCCGCCATCGTGAATCCACCGTATCGCAAAATCAGCACAGACTCCGCCGAGCGGCGTGCTCTGCGTTCCGTCGGTGTCGAAACCAGCAACCTCTACACCGGCTTTATCGCGCTCATTCAGCGACTGCTCGTTCCCGGCGGGCAACTCGTCGGCATTACGCCACGGAGTTTCTGCAATGGCCCATACTTCCGCCCATTCCGCGAAGACTTTCTGAGTCAGTTGGAACTGCGCCGACTCCACGTCTTCGAGTCCCGCCAAGCCGCCTTTCGCGATGACAGCGTATTGCAGGAAAACATCATCTTCTACGCTGTGAAGGGGCGGAACCAACCCAACGAACTCACCATCTCCAGCAGCAGCGGAGAGCATGGGGACGAAATCACTGAGACCGTCTTTCCCTTCGCCGAAATCGTTCACCCGCGCGACCCCGAGAAGTTCATCCACATCCCCTCCACGGCCAGCCACGCCACGGCGAAGGAAACCATGGACGGCCTTCGTTCCAGCCTCGCCTCTCTGGGCGTGACCGTCTCCACCGGGCGCGTCGTGGACTTTCGCCTCAAGGACGCGCTGCGCAAGGAACCCGAACGCGGCACCGTGCCGCTGCTCTTTCCCTGCCACTTCAACGGCGGCACCGTCCACTGGCCCAAGCTCGAAGCTCGCAAGCCCAATGCCATCCTCGACAACGACGAGACGCGCCCGTGGCTCGTGCCCTCAGGCGTGTATCTGCTCACGAAACGCTTCACGTCGAAGGAAGAGCGCCGCCGGCTTGTGGCCTGCCTGTTCGACCCAGACGAAGTAAAAACAAAGTGGGTCGGCTTCGAGAACCACCTTAATTACTTCCACGCCAACGGGCATGGTTTGGAGCGCACCTTGGCCGTCGGTCTCTACGCCTTCCTGAACTCCACCGTCGTTGACCAGTATTTCCGGCGCTTCAGCGGCCATACCCAAGTGAACGCCACCGATTTGCGCGCCTTGGCCTATCCCGATCACGACACGCTCCAAGCGATGGGCCGCGAAATGAAAACCCTCGACCTCTCGCAGGACGAAATCGACCAACTCGTCACCAAGCACCTTCATGCCCGCCGCTAAACCCAACCGCAAAGCCGTCGCCCGTAAAAAGCGGCTCGCAGAAACCATCGAAGCGCTGACGGCTTTGCAGTTCGGTCCGAAGCAGCGAAACGAAACCGCCGCCTACACTTTGCTGGCTCTACTCGACCTTCAGCCAGATGCAGCATGGGCCGACGCGCAGGCTCCTTTGCGTGGCATCACGCCAATCATCGACTTCATCGCCACCGCCTACGGCAACCGCTACGCGCCCAACACCCGAGAAACCATCCGCGACGACGCGGTGAAATTCTTCGTCGAGGAGGGCCTGCTGCTGCGCAATCCCGACGACCCCAACCGCCCGACCAACAGCGGCAAGACGGTCTATCAAATCGAACCGACCGCCCTCGCGCTCATCCGCAGTTTCGGAACCCCCGAATGGAGTCCCGCCTTGCGGCATTACCTCGCCAGTCGCGAAGCGCTCAAACACGAGATTGCCCGGAAGCGCGACCTCGCTCGTGTGCCCGTCACTTTGCCCGATGGCTCCACGGTTGCCCTCTCACCCGGCGGCCAGAATCCGCTCATCAAGGCCATCATCGAGCACTTCTACCCCGCCTTCGCTCCTGGCGGCGTTGTCCTATACATTGGCGATACCGAGAATAAGTTTGTCCATCTGGAAACCGCTGGATTAGCCGCGCTCGCTGTCACCTTGGATTCCGCCGCCAAGATTCCGGATGTCATCGTCTACGACACCAAGCGAAACTGGCTCCTGCTCATCGAGGCTGTCACCAGCGCCGGCCCTGTGGATGGCAAGCGCCGCAAGGAACTCAAGGACCTGTTCGCTGGCTGCAAAGCGGGCCTCGTCTTCGTCACCGCCTTTGAGACTCGCCGCAACATGCAGACTTTCGTCTCGAACATTGCTTGGGAATCCGAAGTCTGGATAGCCGAAGATCCCGACCACATGATCCACTTCAATGGCGAGCGTTTCCTCGGTCCGTATCCAGATGTGATGCCGAACTACGAAACGCACTCACGCCCACCGCATCCAATCCCGCACCCCCGCCACTCTGCGCGACACGCTGCTAAAGAAGCTGCTGAGCGGGGAAATCTCTCCGATTGAAATCTAGTTTCAAATGAGCCTGCCCGAAAAAACTCTCGCAAAGATTATGAGGCGATTCGAAAGCCTGATTGCGGAGGGTGCAGATATTCTCAGCACCGCTGAATCCGTTCCGGCGATCACCAACTACGATCAGCTGAATGGCAGGCATTATGAATCAAGGGCCGCATTCAAGAAATTGAATTGGCCGAGCTACATTGAGTGGCGGACGAAAGCGGCAACATTGGTTTCTCATGTTTTGACCAAGGACAATATCCACATCGCATCAGTTGGAGAGCTAACGCAGCTAACGCCGACAGCCGAGCATATGGAGTGGGCGAGCAGTTTTCTGAAGGCCCTCAAAAATGATTTAGAGAGCGGGTTCCTCGATGGTCTCGCTACCTTGATCGAGGCGGAGATTGCCGCCGATTACATGGGGCAGGCCGAGCAACTTCTTGGCAAAGGGCAGACCGGTAAATTCGACCATGTCCCCGCAGTCGTGCTTGCAGGAGCGGTTTTGGAAAAAACCCTGAGGAAGCTCTGCGGTCAGCAGCAACCGCCTATCCCAGTCGTCAGTGCTAGTGGAGACCACAAGACGCTCAATCCGCTCATCGACGATCTAAAGAAGGCGGGACTATTCAATGAGCTGAAGGCGAAACAGCTGCGGGCATGGGCAGATATTCGAAACAAAGCAGCTCACGGTGATTTCGATCAATTCAATCGAGGAGACGTCGACCAGATGCTCAAAGGGGTCGCCAATTATCCTCGCCGATTATCTCAAGTGAAACTGCAATCCCGCACCCTCGCCACCCTACGCGACACGCTGCTGCCGAAGCTGCTGAGCGGGCAGTTGAGCGTGGTGAAAATAAACGCCGAAGAGGAGGCTGCTGTATGATTGACCCGATGGTCTCATTGGCGTTTGCGGTTTACTCCAACAAGGGTGCCTACGCTCTCTTGCTCGGGTCGGGAATCTCTCGTGCTTCCGGCATTCCAACCGGTTGGGAAGTGGTCCTCGACCTCATCCGCAAGGTTGCAAAGCTTGAGGGAGAAGATTGTGAGCCGGACCCCGCCGACTGGTTCAGGAACAAGCACGGGGCAGAACGGGCGCATCTCCGATAGTTGCAAAAAATCAGTTCCACAGGAACTCCAGGGTGTCGTTTTTGAGCGCGACGTCGATGGCGAGCATGTGAGCCAGACCACGAGGAGACCAAAACTGGCCGCGACGT
>JBILWM010000176.1:0-2931 GCA_044369905.1 Terrimicrobiaceae bacterium
CCGCTGAACTTTGAAGCCGATGGACGGGGGTGTTTTGGTTTTTTCATAGCCTGCCAAGTGGCAGGTTTCAAACATCCCGTCCATCTCTCCTTGAGGTGCATTTTTTTCCTCTATGGGATGCCTGTGGAGTATTTTCACGATGCCGTAGCGGTGCACCAGCATCTCTACGCCGGCACCATTCTTATCGGTAAGAAGGCTTTTCGTTTTCTTCCCGGGGATTTGACCATCAGTCCTCCCGGTGTGGTTACAGTTTATGATCTTCCAAAGGGCGGGGCTCATTGGTGCATCCACTTTGAAGCAGTCTTGCCGACACCAGGCGACTCTGGCTTTCGCATTCCCCTTCATCTTTCCCCCGGCAGCAGGCGCGGCTATTTCGAGGATCGTTTTCGGGCCATCTCGGAGACTCTTCGTCCGAGGAAAGGACGGCGTTCGGAAACGAAGCTCGCGGCAGCCAATGCCGGTGCGCAGCTCCAGCAGTTGTTGCTCATGATGGCCCAACAGCCGCTCGATGATGAAAAAAAAGGCCGCGCCAACCGGCGCTCGGATCAGGTGCTGGAAGCTATTCGATTGAAACTCGAACTCGATTTTCAGCAGCCGCTTGATGTCGCCACGATCGCAGTCGCCAGCGGTCTGAGCCGGAACTTCTTCGCCGCCCGATTTCGCGAACGCTTCGGCATGACCGTGGACGGATACCTGCTTCACCTGCGAATGGAAATGGCGAAAAACCTCCTTCTTTCAACCAGTCGTCCCATTAAGGAAATCGCCTATGACTACGGCATTCCGGATTCCAATTATTTCAACAAGCAATTCCGGAGGGCCACAGGCACGAGCCCCTCTCTCTATCGTATCAGCAGGTAAAAGTGGTGGATTTCTACCAGTGATTCGAGTCCTGCTACCAGCAGGGATTCTGGTCGGTGGGGAGCTCTCGATTAAAGTCGTCATTGATGAACGAAAAAATCAAAATCAACTGGTATCGCACCCCCGTGGACAAAGCCGTGATGAGCGATCTCATGCGCAAGAGCGACGCGCGTTCATTCGCCCAAGTCATCCCGCAGCTCGCTCTCTTTGCAGCAACCGGCACACTGGCATTTCTCGTCTACCGGAACATCAACGCCACGAACTGGACCTGGTCTGTTCCGCTCCTGCTTGCAGCACTCTTCGCCCATGGCACCTGCTCCTGTTTCTTTGGCGGCACCGCCTGCCATGAACTCTGTCACAAGACGCCTTTCAAAACCGCTTTCTGGAATGATTTCTTCCTCAAGGTGTATGCCTTCATCAGCTGGTTCGACCCGGTTGCCTACCGGGTCAGCCATGTCAAACACCATCAGGTTACGGTTCACCATGACCATGATGGCGAGGTCGAGTTGCCCCAGGGATTGGACTGGCATGGGGTGAAGTTCGTCCTCTGGCAGTTGTCGCCCATCATCAACCCGAAAGGTGCTTTTGATCTGGTGAGGAAATGGATCAAGATTGCGCGCGGCGACCTCTCGGAGGGAAGTTTAGCATTCACTCCGGAATGGACGGCAAAAATCCTGCCGGAGGAAAACCTCAAACTCCGTCGCGAGCATCGCGACTGGGCCCGCACGCTGCTCATCGGCCATCTTCTCTTGGCGATCCTCTTTGTTGCCACCGGCAACTGGATCCTGATCCTGATCGTGACCTTTGGTTGCCATTATTGCACCTGGCTCGGATTGCTTTGCGGCGCGCCCCAGCATGCCGGGATGACGCCGGATGTGCCGGATTTCCGGCTCTGCTGCCGCACTTTCACCTGCAGTTGGTTTCCAGCCTTTCTTTACTGGAACATGCAGTATCATGTGGAGCACCATATGTTCCCAGCGGTGCCGTTCTACAACCTCCCCCGCCTGCGGAAGGCGATCGAGCACGATCTCCCGCCCGCCCCACACGGACTCCGGGCCACATGGAAGGAGTTGGTGCCAATCCTCAAGCGGCAACGGAGGGAACCGTGCTATTTCTTCGCACCCAAGCTTCCCTCGGGAGAAGCGATCGCGACCTTATTTGTTGATGGCATGCCCAAGGCGGAAGCCGCCCAATGATTTCAAAAAGACAAACAGACGAGAAAACGAACAAGCAACAGCGATAGGCAGCTCGGCCATGCAAAAAACATTGAAGGCCTGAGGGGTTTCTCTTGAGGATGTGTCCTTAGCATGATCACCACACCAACCCGCCGCGACCATCTTGCCGAATTGTTGAAGCGCCGCCCTGAGCTCACGCCTCACGCGGCCGAGATCCGCAAGGCCGCCGATCTTTTTCTCGAATGCTTCCGCAACAGCGGCAACGCGCTCATCGCCGGCAATGGTGGCAGTGCGGCCGATGCGGATCATTGGGCAGGGGAACTCATGAAAGGATTCGAGTCGCGCCGCCCGCTCACTCAGGAGTTACGCGCGGGTCTACGCCCGGAGCTTGCCGACAAACTCCAGCAGGCCGTTCCCTGCATCCCGCTCACTGGCTTTCCCGCGCTGCGCACGGCTGTGGCGAACGACATCGATCCGGCGCTGGAATTTGCGCAACTCGTCATGGCACTCGGCCGACCCGGCAGCCTTTTTGTGGGGCTCTCGACTTCTGGCAACGCAGCCAATGTCTGTGCCGCCGCCGAAGTCGCGCGGGCGAGGGGACTCAAGGTTCTGGGACTGACCGGTGAAGGTGGTGGAAAACTCGCGCCTCTCTGCGACCTCTGCATCCGCGTGCCGGCCAAGCGCACGCTCGAGGTTCAGGAATTCCACCTGCCCGTTTACCACACCATCTGCCTGCTCATCGAAGACGAGTTTTTTTCGCACTGATTCGGCGGCGAAGATTTTGCAGGGAGGAAAAGGCTGCTGAGTAAATGTTGTAGCCCTCGGTTCATTTTGGGACACCAAGGGCCTGGCGATCCCTACCTTGGGTTACGAATCGCGGGGGGGGGGGGGGGCGGGG
>JBILWM010000166.1:0-3406 GCA_044369905.1 Terrimicrobiaceae bacterium
CCTAGGCCCTGGCTATCCCTAACTTGGTTTCCTAGTCGCGCTGCCGCGCGGCAGCGCGAAAGAGGGGAGCACAGTCGTCTCAACTGTGAATGACACTGGCGTGGCGGTTCTCATTGGTAAGCGGACGCCGCTTTGCGGCTGAAAAATGGGTCATGCGAGGACGATGGACCCTCCCATTGGCACGCTGCGCGCTGTCGCGCGAAGGCCCCAAAAAATGATTGTGCCCATCCATGGTTCTTTACAGGCCCGGTTGCGCAAAATCAGAAATTTTTTTGCGTAAAAAATCTCTTGGGAGGGTTGTGGTCTCTGCGTAGTCTGACCCAGCATTAAGGTCCGTGATCTGGCAGGTTCCAAGTGACAAGCCGGCGGCCTTTGATTGGCACAAGTTCAACACGACATTTCAGCCTCCAAAATCCCCAACATATGAAAACAGCCGCCAAGTCCACGAACAACAAATTCACCAGCGCCTTTTTGGCGACCGCGTTAATCACAGTCCCTTGTCTGAACCACTCCCTCCAAGCGGAAAATCTTCTTAAAAACGGTGACGCCGAGGCGGGGGATATTTCGGGATGGACCAAATTCAACGAGGTCTCACCCACAGCCCACGCAGGAGCGCATTCCTTCGTGCTTGCGGGCGCAAAGGATTCTGCGGGCACGGCGCAATCCAAAGACTTTATTCCGGTGGATCCAAGCAGTGGCTACACAGTTTCCGGCTATTTCATGTCGCCGGAGGGGACTGGTCTCCTCCATCTTGGCCTTGCCTGTTTCGATGCCCAAAAACGGCCCATCACCAGCGAACGCATCACTCCAGTTCCGCAGACGGAAACCGAGTTGGTGGAGGAGGCAAAACCCGGGGACAAAGTCGTCAAAATCAAGAATGGTTCGGCGTGGGAGTTCAATGCAGCAGACACGCCAAAGTATGGCGTGGTGGCGTTCAATGTGGATGACTCGGGAAGCTACAGCGACTTGCCCAATCCCAATCTCAGCCAATGGGGAATCACCACCATTCGGCAGACAGGCGGGCAATGGGAGGTGGAATTGGTAAAGCCTTTGAAAGAAGGCTACTCGGCAGGCACCAAGGTGCGGCAGCATAAAGTTGCGGGCGCCAGCCTTTGGCTTGCTACAAAAGGCGTTGGAAAAGATTGGGTTAAAATATCTGGCGACATTTCAGGCGTGAGCACTGTGGGCCAAGAGAAGGGTATGTTTTGGCCTGGCACAAGCTTCGTGAAGGTAACCGTGTTGAATCTCAACAACGAAAAGAACGATTCCCCCAAGGTCTTGGCGGATGACCTCACATTTAGCCCGATTCAGTAAACCCTTTCGGCTAACATTTTATTCAAAGTTCATATGATTAAGCGCATACTCGCAGGATTCGTGTTGTCATCCACCGTGGCTTGTTTTCCCGGTTGCAAGCCCTCCAATCAAACACCTGAAAAAGCGGAGGCCGTGAAGCCTGCGCAAGAAGCCGCGAAAGCCCCGGAGACGCCGCCGGGTTTTTCGATGAACGAGTCGTTTGACGCGGATGCCGATGCGCTGCGCAAGAAGGGTTGGACGGTTCCGGAATTTGCCTCGGTGGTCGGCGAGATACCAGGCGCCAATGGCAAAGCCCTGCGTGTGCAGGTTGATGATCCAAAAAAAGGAAAATACTCGGAACTCTACATCCCGGTGGAAGCCGGTAAGTCCTATCAGGCCTCGGTGCGGATTCGCGCGGAGGGGGTGAAGAATCATGACAGCAACTATAAAAACCGCGGCGCCGTGCTGTTTCTTCAAATGGCCGATAAGAACAAGAAATATGTGAAGGGCGGTTCGTTCCCGACTGGCTTGATGGGCGACAAGGATTTGACGGAAGTGAAGGTGCCCTATACCCAGCCGATTCCGGAAAATGTCGCCTACCTGCATGTCATGTTGGGCGTTGAGGCTCAGGGCACGGCGTATTTTGACGACCTTAAGGTGGCGGACCTTGCTCCCGGATGGGATGGGCCTGAAATCATCCGGCCGGCCGGTGGCTCAACGGTGAAAACGCGCCGCCCGGTGTTTGAATGGAAGCCTTTGCCTTTGGAAGTGAGCTTTACCTATCGCCGACTGGAGCTTTCGCGTGATCCGGCTTTTCCGGCTGACAAAACGATTTCCGTCAAGCCGCTTGGTTATCAAGCTACCCCAAACGAATGGCTCGAGCCTGGCACTTGGTATTATCGGGTGCGCGTTGCTGGCGCGAGCGACAAGGAAATGCCACCGCCTGCGGCGAAGTCGTTTGTCGTGGCACCGGATGCGGTGGCATGGCCGCCCACGATCACCCCAAGCTGGAGCTGGTCGGCGGAGCCGCGCCCGGAACTGTCCTTCCGCACCGAACCTCAGCTGGATGCGAAGACGCAGCTTGCCGTCACGATCGATGGCGTGCCGGCGGAGATTCTTGGGAACAAGGATGGAAAAATTCGTTTCCGCCCGACGACCGATCTGGCCCCCGGGGCGCATCCGGTGAAGCTCACCGCGACGGCTCCCGGGCAGGAGCCCATGGTGGTCGAGGGCGTCTTCAGCAACAGGCAGGTGACGAAAAAAGTCAGCTTCCGCGAGGACCGGGTCATGCTCGTCGACGGCAAACCTTTTTATCCGATCGGCACCTACCGCGACCCGAGCGATCGCAATGACGACTTCACCGGAATCCAGCAGGCTGGATTCAACATCACCCACAGCTACGACTTCGAGCATGATGGCGCGACCGTTGAGAAAGCGCGCGCTTATCTGGATGCCGCGCAGGCGGCCGGCGTCAAAGTCTTCATGGGAATCCCGCGTGAGCGGTTTTTTGCGCGCGACTGGAATGCCATACAGAAGTGGGTCGCGGCCTTAATGGATCATCCGGCCCTGCTTGTCTGGTATCTCATGGATGAACCGGAGGCCACAAAGTGGAGCTTGAATCCCGCCATGTTGCGACAATTGAAAGACACGGTGAAAGCGGTCGATCCGTTTCATCCCACGGCGGTGGTTTACTTCAAACCCGCTCTAGGAGACTACTGGGCAGAGCCTGATCCTGAGGATATCGCCTGGCACGATCCCTATCCGATCGGAACCAATCGCGAGTTGACGATGGTCGGTGAGGATGCCGCCGCCCAGCGGAAATCGATTGGTGACAAGAAGCCGATGTGGACGGTGGTCCAGGGCCATGATGTCACCTACTGGAACGATCCGAAGGGCACAATTCAGAAGCAAGGCATGCCAACCCGTCCGACACGGGATGAGACCCGCTTCTTTGTCTTTCATGCGCTGACGGCCAGCACCGATGGCTTCATCTGGTATTGGGGACCCAGAACCCACTACCGCATGGTTGAGGATGCGCCGACGGTTTGGAAAGGCATCGTGGAGACCTCGCAGTTGCTCAAGCGCCTGGAACCATGGCTGGTGGCTATGCCAA
>JBILWM010000129.1:0-6334 GCA_044369905.1 Terrimicrobiaceae bacterium
CGAGCGGTGAGAAGGTGTCGAAGGTCTTGCCCTTGCACCATTGTCCGCCGCCCCACTTGAGTTGCCAGTCGCGGGCGGAGACATCGTTCGCGCAGGTGTAGCCGAGCACATACGAGAGGGCTTCGGCAGCGCTCACATTTTTACAGGCTTTGCCGATGACAACCGCGAGTTCGCACTCGTAGTCCACTTCCTGGCTGGCCGCGCGCACGGGAATCTCAATCGGGTCGTTGGGATTCTGCACGGTGTTGATGCCCTTGGTGAAAAGAACGGGGCGCTCAGGAGCCTTCATGCCGGATTCTTCGGCATGGTGGCGGTAGTTGAGCCCGATGCAGAGAATTTGGCTGGGCTCGAATGGCGCGAGCAGCTTGGCGATTTGGGCCGGCTCGTTGGTTTCCTGGAGTCCGGTATAGAGGCCTCCGGTGCAGCGCACGGTGGAGTTGTCGGATTTTTGTGAGCCGAAGTGAACGGCTCCCTGCGGGTCTTGGTATCTTACGATGTTCATGGTTTATAAAATCAGTAGGTGGCACGGCCTCCGGTGAGGTCGAAGGTGAATCCTGTTGTGAATGAGGCCTCCGGGGAAACGATGAATTCCACCATGGCCGCAACCTCGTCCTTGGTGCCGCAACGCTTCATCGGGATTTTGTCGGTCATGTATTTTATCTGTTCCTCAGGCATGGTGGTATGGAGTTCGGTGAAGATCACAGCCGGGGCGATGGCATTTACTGTGATACCCGTGCCGGCGTATTCCTTGCCTTGGACCTTGGTCATACCGATCACGGCCGCTTTCGAGGTCGAGTAGGCGAGCATTCCGGCGTTGCCTTCCTTGCCGGCGATGGAGGCGAAGTGGAGGATGCGGCCGAAGCCTTGCGTCAGCATGTGCGGGATCACGGCGCGCGAGGTATTGAGGCAGCCGTTGACATTCACGCGCATGACGCGGTCGAAGTCGGCGGGATCAACCTCATGGCTCTTGAGATTTGTTTGGCCGGTGATGCCGGCGCAGTTGATGAGAATGTCGATGCGTCCGGTTTGGGCCATGATGGCAGCGATCGCCTGCTCGACGGCTTGTTGGTTGCCGACATCGGCGACGAGTCCGAGTGCGCCGTTGCCGAGGGTCTCACTGGCCTTTTCGAGTTTGCTTGCGTTCATGTCGAGCATCGCGACGCGCACTCCGAGCGAGTTGAGCCGTTGGGCCACGGCGAAGCCGAGACCATCTGCGCCGCCTGTGATAACGGCGGTGCGTTCTTTCCATTGGGATGAGGTGTTGGTTGGGTTCATTGATTGGTGTTTTTGGGTGTTGCGGGCAGCGCTTGGCCTGGTGCTTCCATGCGGATCATGGAAATGTGCCAACCTCCGAGGTTGGCGATGTAGAGGGTTTTGCGTCCTGTTCCACCGAAGGCGATGTTGGTGGCGCGGTTGATGACGGTGCTGGTTGGATCGTCGGCGAGGAGCGACTTCTTGCCCTTCGGCGAGACGCGCCAGATGCGGTTGTCGCCATAGCATGAGACATAAAGAAATCCTTCCGAGTCAAAGGCCAGTCCATCCGGCACATGCGCGACATCCTCGACGAAGATGCTCGGGCGGCCGGCTTTTCCGTTGGCGAGAATCGGCGCGCGCAGAACATTTTCCTTGGTGCTTTGCACGATGTAGAGCGCCGACTCGGCGGCATCGAGCGCGAGGCCGTTGGCGAAGTGGATGTTCTTGAGCCATGTCTCGCCGCAGCCATCGGGAGTGAAGCGGTGGACCATGCCATCGCGTTTGCCCCAGGTGCCGCTCTCGGAGACATAGAGAACGCCGGCCTTGTCGAAGACTGGGAAATTCACATTGGTTAGCGTGCGTCCGGCGATCTTCTCGGCAAAGACTGAGAGCTTTCCGCTGGCTGGCACATACTTCCAAAGCTTACCGCCACCCATGTCGCAGACCAGCAGCCAACCCTCGGGGCTGAACGCGAGACCGAGATTGAAGCCGCCGGTGCTGGCAACGCATTCCACCTTTTTGCCATCGGGCGAAATGCGATAGATTTGTCCTGCCTCGCCGCCGGCCCAGAGATTGCCCTCGCGGTCGAAGGCGAGGCCCTCCGGATGATCGAGTCCGGAGGCGAATTGCGTGACTTTGATTTTCTTCATGGGGTTGTTTGTTGGGTGATTACCAATCGAGCACCGCGCCATCGTGGGCTAGGGTTCCAACCGTTTGCATGATCTCCTGCTGGAACGGATGTTTCGCAGCAGCGGCTTCATCGACTTCGATTCCCAATCCCGGTGCCTCGCAGGGCAGCCAGTAACCATTTTCGGTTTTGAGTTGGGATTGCACGACCTCCCAGCGCCAGGGGACATCCTCGAGCATGTCTTCTTGGATGAGGAAATTCGGCGTGCTCAACGCGAAGTGCAATGCGGCCGCGTTGGCCACCGGAGCGAGCGGGTTGTGCGGCGCGACGCCCATGTAGTGGGTCTCGGCATGGGCCGCGATTTTCTTCGCTTCGCTCAGGCCGCCGCAGTGGCAGAGGTCGGGCTGGATGACATGCACAGCGTTCTTTTCGATGATCTCGCGGAAGCCATGCCGCGACGAACGGCGTTCGCCAGTGGCAAGCGGGATGAATGTTTTTTCCTTCACCGAGAGCAGCGCGTCGATGTTTTCCGCAGGCACGACTTCCTCGCAGAAATAGGGGCGGAATTCCTCGATGGCTTTCAACAGATAAACGGCAGAGCCCGGCGAGGTGCGGCCGTGGAAATCGATCATCAGGTCAATCTCGTCGCCAATGGCGGCGCGGAGTTGACCAACCATACCCGCGAATTTCTTAACCGCCGGGATGTTGGTGAGCGCCTCGGAGAAAGGCACAAAGACCACTTTGACCGCCGTGTATCCTTTTGCGATCGATTGGTGAGCGAGGTCGATCGCCACTTCCGCGCTGAAGGTTTCATAGACAGAGCCAGTGTTGCCGCCGCCGAGGTGGGTATACATCCGCACTCGGTCGCGGACCCGGCCGCCAAGCAATTTGTAAACGGGCACATCGAGCGATTTTCCGAGGATGTCCCAAAGTGCCATTTCGATTCCCGAGATCGCGCTCATGCCGATGAGGCCCATCTCGTATCGCCAGAAGGAATGGCGGATCATGACTTGGTAGAGGTGTTCGATGCGTTCCGGATCTTGGCCGATCAAAAGGACCGAAAGATCCTCGACGCATCCCACGACCGCGCGCGTCTTCCATTCGATCGACGCCTCGCCCCAGCCGACGAGGCCCGGTTGGTCGGTTTCGATTTTGACGAACACCCAGTTCCGCATTTTTGCGTTAACGACGACAGTTTTGACGGCTGTTATTTTCATATTGATAATTTCCGCGATGGATTTTCGGACTCAGTGCATGAGGCGGGTCGTCAGGCCGCAATCGACCACGAGGTTGGTGCCGGTGATGGCGCGGGCGAGGGGACTTGCGAGAAAGGCGACCACATTGCCGATGTCTTCGCCCGAGGCGATGCGGTTGAGCGGGTGGAGCGCGTTGACGCGTGCCATAGTAGCTTCGGGGTCTGGTGTGGAAGCGAGCCAATCGTCGAGCATCGGCGTCTCGGTGAAGCCGGGGCTGATCGTGTTGACGCGGATGCCGTAGGCGCCGAGTTCCTGGGCCATCGAGCGGGTCATCGCCACGACCGCGCCCTTGGCGCCTGCGTAGGCGGTGATGCCGGGAATCGTCTGCGTGGCATGCACGCTGGCGATGTGGATGATCGATGAGTCGGCCGCTTTCTTGAGCAGTGGCAGCATGGCTTGGCTGATGGCAAAGAGCCCGCGCTGATCGACGGCGATGATTTTGTCGAACTCCTCCATGGTCGTGTCTTCCAATCCCTTAAAGAGATTGACGCCCGCGTTGTTGACGAGGAGGTCGAGGCTTCCGGATTCGGCCGCGATCGTGTCGCGCATTCTTCGGATGTCAGTAGCCGAAGCGATATCGCCCTGCAGGTAGCGCACTTTGAGCCCTTCGGCTTCAAGTTTGGCGAGTGCCTGCAGGCCTTCCTTTTCGTTGCGACTATTGAGGTAAACGGTGGCGCCGCAGCGGGCGAGGACCTCGGCGCAGGAGTAGCCAATGCCTTTGCTTGATCCGGTGACGAGTGCTGTCTTGAGGGAGTAGTCGATGTTCATGATGGGTTGTGTTCTTTGGGTTTGATGGGTTTACCAATCGCCGACCGAGCCGTCGTTGCGCCAGCTTTCGGGGATCCAGTCGGTGAAGGGATTTTTGCGGAGAAATTCCTCGTCGAGTTCCACTCCGATGCCGGGACCGGTCGGCGCCGAAGCGCAACCGTCCGCGCCGACTGCTGGGACGATCGAGCAATACTTGCGCATGAAGTCGTGGTGCTCGTGGCGGTGTTCCAACGCGGTCGTGTTGGGCATGTGCATGGCGAGGTGCAGGCTGGTGGCTCCTTGCAGCGCGCTGTTCGGATTGTGCGGATTGAGGGTGATGCCAAAGGTCTCTGCGAGCGATCCGATTCTCACCATTTCCGAAATGCCGCCCGCGTTGGAGACATCCGGCTGAATGATGTCGGCGAGCTTTTGTTCGCAAATGTTGCGGAAGCCCCAACGGGTGAAGAGCCGTTCGCCGGTGGCCAGCGGTGTTTTGTAGTGAGCTCGCAGCAAGGCCAGATCCTGCGTGATTTCCGGCAAGAGCGGTTCCTCGATCCACATGGGTCGCGTCTGGCGGACGGCTTCCTCGACCTGGATGGCAAAGGCTGCCGAGCAGCGCCCGTGGAAATCGAGTGCGAAGTCACCTTCCTCGCCCATCACCTCGCGCACCGCTTCGCAGCATGCCACGATCCCGCGCATCGTTGAGCTCGCCTCAATGGCGTGAATCGCGGGCAGCGGGTAAATTTTTACCAAGCGGTAGCCCAGCGCCTTGGCTTCGTTGGCGCGTTGGCGAAACACTTCGGGATCATTCGAGAGGCCGAGATTCGCATAGAGCGGAATGCGATCGCGCACGGCGCCGCCGAGCAGATCGCAGACTGAGCGTCCCTGCACCTTGCCGAAGATGTCCCACAGCGCGACATCCACGCCCGAGAGGGCACTGGTCACGATCGGTCCGCCACGCCAGTAGCTATGACGGTAGCAGATTTCCCAGTTCTTGCGGATCTCGAGCGGATTGCGTCCGACGAGCAGTTTCTTGAGATCACCCACTGCGCCGAGCACGCCGCGCGGTTTCGTGGGCAGCGTCGCCTCGCCCCATCCATGCAGGCCGGGCTCGTCGGTTTCGATTTTGACATAGGTCCAGTCGGTGACCGGCGACTCGATGCTGTAGGCTTTGATGTCGGTGATTTTCATGCGGATTTCCAATGGGTGGTTGAGTGATTGCAGAGGCGCGCCAAGTCGTGCAGTGCGTCCAGAAGATTGCGGCGCAAGATTTCGTCGATCTGATATGAGGCGGGCGGCAGCAGGGCCTCGTTCTCAAAGATGCCTTGGATGTGAAGGAAAAACTTCTCTGCAGCCAGATACGAATCCAGCGAACTCATTCCGATGAAGATCGGCAAAAGCGCTTTCTGGATTTCCGCCGCCGCTGTCATGTTGCCTTCGTTCAATGCCTGCCAGAGGCATTGCACGGCCCATGGGGTGTCGGCTCCCGGCAGCACGCCTTTGACTCCACGCTGGAAATTCTCGCGAAGAAACTTTCCGCCGGTGCCGTCGAAGATGACCGCCTCGCCTGCCGTTTCCTCCATCATGCGCGAAATGACCGGGCCGACCGGAACCGATTCCGGCTTGAAGAGCACACGCCCGGGGAAGTCCCTGAATAGGCGCAACTGCACATCCATCGAGAGAGGAAATCCGAGATAGCCGCTTGAATCCTGCAGGATCAGCGGAAGCGGGACGCCTTCGAGAATGGCGCGAAAAAACGATTCCTGTTGAGCGGGATCGACCCGGTAAGTGAGCGGCAAGGCGGCCAGCAACGCCGAGGCTCCACGGTCCAATGCACCCTTGGCTAGTTCCATCACTTGGGCGGAGCTTTCCGCCACGACTGAGCAGACCACTGGCCCTCGACCGCCAACATGAGTCACCACCTCGTCCAAAAGCGCAAGCCGATCGGCAAGTGTGAGGCGGGTTATTTCGGAAACCATGGCCAGCGTGACTCCGGCACATCCGGACGCGAATACAAAATCAATCTCTCGCCGCAGTGCTGGGACATCCAGACCCCCATCCGCACGGACGGGGTATTGCAGCACCGGCAGCACGCCGGTGAGCGGGGAAGTCGTTGTCATCTGTGGTTATCTCTCGGGCCGGATCATTGCGGGTTTCGCCACATCGAGAGTGTTTGTTGCCAGCTTTTACGCAGGATCGAGAGGTCGGAGTCGATGGCGATGCGGGTAAA
>JBILWM010000052.1:0-20465 GCA_044369905.1 Terrimicrobiaceae bacterium
CCCTGAGCTATCGGTTTTTAAAAGCAAATATCTGAAACGGTCGACTGCGCATTATTTGCAAGCTACTGATAATAAATGAAAAGAAAATTATCCTCTTGACAACGCTTTTTCAGAGAAGGCATAAATTATTGATATTTAATCGCGTTAAGCATGCCTGTGAATACATCAAACGCAAGAATTGGCCTCGCATTTTGACGCACTGGGTTTGACGGGGTTGGAGCAGTGTCATCGCTATGAGGTGCTGATGCCGACGAGGGCGTCGGCGTTCCGGCCGAGAGCTTTTCTCCGTGTCTTGGTGTCTCCGTGAGAGGCTTGCGCTGGGTCAGTTCTTGGTTTTTGTGAAATGTGTCAGCTCCAGATTTCTTCGCGACTCTTCAATAGTCACCCCGTGCGGAGAGGACGCTGCGGACGAAGTGCGGGCAAGCAATCCTGAGGCTTCGAATTGATTGAAGGGAATGGTGAGCAGGGATTGGTCGGGCAAGGTGATTCGCCAGATGTGGCGTTTGCACAGAATCCAATCGGGAGTCATCACTTCCTGATCCTGCGGAAAGAAGACAATATCAGCCGGCCAGAAGTCGAACTCGGTTTTTTGAATTTTCACTTTGTCCAATATCCCGAATTTTTTCATCAAGTCGGCTTTGATCCAATCGGGACTCTGCGCGATTTCTGGCTCCGCACCGAGTTCCCCCAAGGTCCACTCCATCTCCTCGACTTTGGCACCTTGCGAGGCGAATTCGGACATCTCCGCGACGGAGAGTCCGGTTTGCTTGAGAAGGCTGTCCAGGTTTTGCACAAGCGCGCGGTAGGCGGTGCGGAAGAGGTGGGGCTTCTCTCCCAAGGCGCCCAGCAGCAGATTGACGCGAGTGGAAATATCCTTGATGGCTTTTGTTAGGTCATGGCTCGAGAGCCGCGCGCTGCAGTAGTTTTTAAAAGTATCCGCATGATAGGTATTCCCTCCCATGGTCACAGGATTGTGGGGCTTGGTTTTGCCGCGGCTCTCGTGCCAGATCTTTGATTGCTCATGCAACTGCTCGGCATTCACGCCGCAAGTGCTCTCGAGCGCGCGGGCCACCTCCAAGGGCAGCGGAGCAAATCCCCGCTCGTAGTTTTGCAGCGAGGCGAGGCTTACGCCTGCATGGTTCGCGCACTCCTGTCGGGTCCATCCTATCAAGCTCCGCAGCTTGCCGAGAGGGCTCCCCGTGATCGCTTTTTTCGTTTTATGTTCAACAGATTTCGAAGGCATGAGGTAGTAAATACTTATAATACGCCCAGTGTCAACATTGCTGTTGATAGTAAAATACTGAAATGTTTAGTTGCTCTCGTATGTCAAACATACAGAACACAGCAATAGTCTCCGCTCCGGCGGAGAGAAACCTCGAAGCCAACTACGCATTCGCCCGGGTGACCCTGACGAATGAGGATGTGGCCTCGATCATAGAAACCATCAACAACCTGCAGGCGATGTTGCCGGCACTTCCGGCGCTGACTCCGCTTGAGCGCAAGCGCATGTCGAAACTGGGGCTCAAGACCCGAGGCTTCGTGGATTTGGCAATCGAATCCGCGCGGAAGGACGAAGGCGTGCTTCCGAGGGCCATCGAGTTGGAAACCCTGTTGGCCCAGGATGAGCTCATGAAAAATCTGAGCCTCATTCAAGCGCACCTCAGCGACATGAAATCAAAAGTGGATGATGCCCTTTTGGTCTCTGGCAACTGGCTTTTCGGAGCCACGCGGAGCATCTACGCCGTGCTGAAAACGCCGGCGGCGTGCACCCGCATGCCAGAGCAGCAGGATGCGCTGAAACAGAGGTTCGCGAGACCTGCGAAGAAGAAAGATCAGCCGCCCGAAGCGGCCTCCGTCTGAGGTCCGAAAACAGCCCCATGAACAAAGGCGTTCCTCACAAGAGGGACGCCTTTTTTATTTCTCCACGCGGGACTCGATGCCGAAGAAACGGCAAAAAAAGGGCCGCTCATGGCGCTTCGAGTGCGGCGCACTGGGCAACGAATGTGGACGACGAGCAACTGATCTCGGCGCGCGGTCCTGCCGTGGCGGGACGCCAAGTCAAAAGCCCCGCGTGCGGCACTTCGAGATCGGCAGCCGAGCATCCCGACACCGCGCGCCGCCCGAAGAACGCGGCGCCCCGTGATGCGGAATCGGCGAGTCGCATATGAACTCGAGACGCCAAGACAAGAAGTCGGCTCGCGGAATCTGGAGGGCGGCGCGCCGCGTGACAAGCCTGACGCGCGAAGATAAAAACTCGGAACGCGAGCCAGAAAGTGCGCCGCGCCGACGAAAATTTTAGACATCCTGATCCGTTAGGAAAACGAACGCCAAATATTTGAACCACGAATTTTCCGAATCAACACGAATACTGCCAACAAACAGAATCTGCCCCTATACCCTCCAGCACGGGAGAAAGCTTTCCGAATTCGTGAACGGCATCTCAGTAGAGAAGGGTTTTCTTTTTTTCGGCGATGCCCCACCCCATTCGTGAAAATTTGCGCCTGCTATTCGTGGTTAAAGCAAACCCAAGGTCCTGCTCCGATGTTACAAAGAAAAGGGGCTCCCGAATTCGGGAGCCCCTTGTCTTTTGATTTGTAATGTCGCTTAGGCTTGGGGAGCGGCGGCGGCTTCGTCGCGGTCTTTCATGGCCGCTTTGCGGCTGAGTTTGACGCGGCCTTTGTCATCGACGCCGATGCATTTGACCCAGATGGAGTCGCCCATTTTCACGACATCCTCGACTTTGTTGACTCGGAAGTCGGCGAGTTCGGAGATGTGGCAGAGGCCGTCCTTGCCGGGCAGGACTTCGACGAAGGCGCCAAATTCCTTAATGGATACGACTGTGCCTTGGTAGAGTTCGCCGATGGAGATTTCCTTGGTCATACCGAGGATGATTTCCTTGGCGCGTTTCAGGCTGTCGCCATTGTTGGAGTAGATGTGCACGGCTCCGTCGTCCTCGATATTAATCTCGGCGCCGGTCTCGGCGACGATGCCTTTGATCGTTTTGCCGCCTGGGCCAATGATGAGGCCGATCTTATCGGGGTTGATGCGAATGGTCTCGATGCGTGGCGCGTATTGGCTCAACTCGGAGCGTGGTGCGGCAAGGATGCCGTTCATCACATCAAGGATTTTCGTGCGCGAGGTCTTTGCCTCGGCGACGGCCTCGAACATGATCTCGTGGGAGATGCCGGGGAGCTTGAGGTCAAGCTGGAAGCCGGTGACGCCTTCGGATGTTCCGCAGAGTTTGAAATCCATGTCACCGAAGTGGTCCTCGCTGCCGATGATGTCGGTGAGCGTGGTGTAGCGCTTCAGGGTTTCGCCTTCGTATTCGGTCACGAGACCGACGGAGATGCCAGCGACAGGGGCCTTGAGTGGCACGCCTGCATCCATGAGGGCGAGAACGCCCGCGCACACGCTGGCCATGGAGGTGGAACCGTTAGATTCCATAACCTCGCTGACGACGCGGAGTGCGTATGGGAAGTCTTTTTCGCTTGGGATGACTGCCTCGATCGAACGCTCGGCGAGGGCGCCGTGGCCGATTTCGCGGCGGTTTTGACCACCGAAACGGCCGGTCTCACCCACGCTGAAGGGCGGGAAGTTGTAGTGAAGCATAAAGCGCTTCGTGTCAGGTCCACCGCCGTAGCAGTCGATCATCTGAGCTTCCTCCGCCGGAGCGAGGGTGGCGATGCCGAGGGCCTGGGTTTCGCCACGGGCGAAGAGGGCCGAACCGTGCGTGCGGGGAAGAAGACCAGCCTCGCCGGAGAGCGGACGGAGGTCATGGAATCCGCGACCGTCACAGCGCTTTTGGCGGTCGAGAATGCTGACGCGGAAGGCTTTTTTCTGCAGGTAATCGAACGCCTGGGAAATTTCGAATTTCGAGGCAGTCGGGAATTTTTCGAGCACGGCTTTTTCGACTTCCTCGCGGAGGGTGCCGATGGCCTTGCTGCGGGCCACTTTGCCGGATGTGTAGATGGCGGATTCGATGCGGTCGCCTGCGACTTGGTAGGCGACTTCGGAGATCGAGTCGGCAACCGAGAAGAGTGGCACGCTGCGTTTGGCTTTGCCGACTGCTGCGGCGAGGTCGCGCTGGGCTTGAACGATGACGCGCACGGCGTCGCGGGCGAAGTCGAGGGCTTTGTTGAACTCCGCTTCGGGAAGTTCGGTAGCGGCACCTTCGATCATGATGACCTTCTCACCGTCGCCGACATAGACGAGGTCGAGGTCGCTGTGCTCGCGGTCGGAGTGGGTCGGGTTGATGACGAACTCGCCATTGATGCGGCCGACGCGAACGGCTCCAACAGGCCCGGCGAACGGAATGTCCGAAACGCAAAGGGCGGCAGAGGCACCGTTGATCGAGAGCATATCAGGATCGTTTTGACCATCCGCACTCAAGAGAAGCGTGATGATCTGAGTGTCGTAAAGGTAGCCCTTAGGGAAGAGCGGACGCAGAGGACGGTCTGTCATGCGGGCGGTCAGGATTTCCTTCTCGGTGGGACGGCCTTCGCGCTTGAAGTATCCGCCGGGGAATTTGCCGACTGCGGCGGCCTTTTCCTTGTATTCGACGGTGAGCGGGAAGAAGTCTTGGCCTTCCTTGATGGTGGTGGCCGAAACGGCTGTGACGATCACGATTGTGTCGCCGCAGCGGACAGTTACGGCGCCGTCGGCGAGTTTCGCAAGTTTGCCGGATTCAAAAATGATGGGTGAGGAGCCCGCTTGGGCTGTAGTGGTATGGGACATATTATATATAACTGCGTAAGTGCCCGCCAGAAATTGGCGGGCGGATTTTAGGAAAAAGCCCCGCTGATAAACGGGGCTTTGAGTGAGGAAGTCGCGTTACTTGCGAAGGTCCAATTTTTCGAGGACCGTCGCGTAGCGGCTTGAAGCCGTGCGCTTGAGATAATCAAGCAAACTGCGCCGTGTGGCGACGAGCTTGAGCAAGCCACGACGGGATGCATGATCCTTCGCGTTGACTTTCAAGTGCTCGGTGAGTGAGCTGATTCGTTTCGTGAGGAGCGCGATTTGAACATCTGCGCTGCCGGTGTCTTTTTCGTGAAGGCGGAGGGAATCCGCCCCGTTAACTACTGCTGCTTTTGCCATTTGTTATTTCGTTTTGTTAATGAAGGCGGAAACGATCTCACTCGAGGGGCGCGAGGGCAAGGAGAAAGTCATTGCGAAATTAAATTGGGATACACGGTCGGCCTCGGTATAAAACACCGCCATGAAAGTCCGCCTCACAAAAGATTTCATTCTCGAAGCCGCTCAAAGCCTGACGAAGGTCCCCGCCGGTCACAAGTGCGCCAGGTTGCACGGCCATACCTTCACGATCGAAATCACAGTCGAGGGCGAAGTGAATCCCGACACAGGCTGGCTCTACGACCATGCCCTCATCAGCGCGGCGATGAAGCCGATCATCGAGGAGCTGGACCACTCGTATCTGAACGATGTGCCCGGGCTGGAAAATCCCACGATTGAAATGATGGCCGGCTGGCTCTGGAACAAACTCTCACCCCAACTTCCCGGACTAGCCGAGATCGTGATTCACGAGACTCCGTTCGCCCGCTGTAGCTATCGCGGAGAGTAGGCTTCCCCTCCCGCGCGGCGGGAAGGAGCCAGAAGAATCCTTGCGCCAATGAATGCCGTGCAGGCGCCCAGCAGGATGAGGACTCCGCAGGCCGTGACCAGGGCCCAGTTCGATTCGCGGAAGTTTTTTAGGAGCGCAAGCGCCGTCGAAGCGAATGTGGTGGCAAACATCAAGACCGCCGGAATGAGGACAAACAGGTAGCGCCGCCCGTGGTCGCGGAGCCACACGGCGGCGACCAACAACGCCATGGCACCCATCATTTGATTCGCGGAGCCGAAGACCTGCCAGAGCACAGGCAGGGTGTTTGACCGGGAGAGCAAAAACATGAGACCGGCGCAGAGGAGCGTATTGAACCAGACCCCGCGCAGAATCGCCGGTGGATTCCGGAAAAGAAAACGCCACACCTCCTCAAGCAGGTAGCGGTTCAACCTCACCGCCACATCGAGCGTGGTAACCACAAAACCCTCCAACAACAGGATGCCAAGCACCGTGCCCGTCCACACCGGCAGCCCGAATGCGAGATTCACTAGGCTTCCGGTGGCGAGGGAAATCGCAAGGACGGGATTCTTCTCGGCGTAGGTGAGCTGCAGATAGCTCTGCCAGTCCAAGCCAATCAGCAAAGTGAGAATGATCGATACAGCCAAGAGCGATTCGAGCAGCATCGCATTGTAGCCAACCTTGCCGACATGGCGCTCGCAAGCGAGCTGACGGGCGGTTGTGCCGCTGGAGACCAGACAATGAAAACCGCTGATCGCCCCGCAGGAGACTGTGATGAAGAGCATCGGCCAGAGAACGCCGACATACTGCAACCCGGTGTCGAGGCTCCATGCCGGAATAACCTCCGCAGGATTTTGCGGCGCGGCGGGAATCGATGGAAAATTCCCGCTCACGCCTGCCACCACGAGCCCGGCCACAACAGCCAACAAGCCTGCGTAGAGGATTTGCACATTCACAAAATCCCTCGGCATCAGCAGCAGCCAGACGGGAACGGCCGATGCCAGGATCACATAAAATGTCATGAGCAGACGCCAGACATCGGCCGTCACGACAATCGGGAAGTAGATTCCTAAAACAACGGAAGCTGCGCAGAGGAGGGATGCGCTCGCGTAGTTCAACCACGCCGGAGTGTGAAGGCGGTAGATCAGGAAGCCGAGAAACGGGGCGCAGAGCGTGATGAAAAGAACACTCGTGGAGGCGATACCCCCGATGCGGGCGAGGACGACGGGCTTCCCATCCTTCATGGCCACGACCGTGGGCAACCCCCCACCCTTGTGAAAAGGATGCATACCCATGTGGTCGGCAGGGGCCTGCATGGCCGACTGCAACTCCGCAGGACTGCCGGACTCCATGCCGAGCTTTGCTGCCGGATACATGCTCGTGAGCGCAGTGACACTGAGATTGAGAAATGTCGCCGTGATCATGAAAAGTCCGATCACCAAAAAACTCACGATGCAGACATAGCCGAAAGGCCCGAGATACTCGCGGGCTATGTCGGCGATGGAGCGCCCCTCCTCGCGCGTTGAGATAAACAGCGTCACCATGTCATGAACTCCCCCCATGAGCGTGGCGCCTATGACGATCCAAACGAGAGCGGGCAGATAGCCGTAAACCACAGCCAGCGTCGGTCCCACGATGGGGCCGGCACCGGCGATAGCGGCGAAATGGTGGGCGAAAAGAATGTAGGGCTTGGTCGGAAGGAAATCCGTGCCGTCATTTTTGGAAACGGCAGCGGTCGGACGGGAAGAATCGACGCCCAGTGCGCGTTCGATGAAGCGGCTGTAAAATCGAACTCCGAGCCAATAGCAGAGGAGCGTTGCACAAAGAATACCAAGGAGGAGCGAGCCCATACCGCGCGATATTGTCGGCGCATCGGTTTTCGTGCAAGCATGCCCACATGATCACAACCAAAGTGGCAGGCGTTCTCGGATTCCTCGGTGTCGCACTCGGAGCCTTCGGAGCCCATGGACTCAAAAACACCCTGACAGTCAACGATACGGCATCCATCTGGCAAACCGCCGTGCTCTACCACCTGCTCCACGCGGTGGCCTCCCTCTGGGCCTCCGGGCGAAGCTCCGCAACAGTGTGGCTCTGGACGGCTGGAATCGTCATTTTTTCAGGCTCCCTTTACATTCTCGCCATCACGAACATTCGCTGGCTCGGAGCGGTGACTCCCGTGGGAGGCCTTCTGCTTCTGGCCGGTTGGGCGCTGGTAGTTTTTTCGAAGAGCAAAGACCAATCCCATTGAACAAATCCGCTCGCGGATGGTCTTTTTTTGAGCCCAATCAACAGTATGAAGAAACCAAAACACGCCGTAGCACCACTTGCATTGACCATTATTTTTGCCATCGCCACCTGCGCCTTGGCCACAGACTCCCAACCTCAAAAATCCCCCCTGAATTCGTCGATGGATGTCCAAGAGGACGCCTCGAGCTACTCGGTTCGCTTGGCCGTTCCTGAGACGACGGATGTGAATGTCCGCCTCGCTGGATCGACACTGATTCTCGATTCCGGCGCGTCCGAGAGCGGGATTCGCCATGAACAGCGCGTCACACTTCCCAAGGCCCAAGCCAATGCGGCCCTTGGTGTGAAAAGGGCGGGCGGACAACTTGTCATTTCCATCCCCAAGGGTGAACCCGGCACGGCGGGTGCGATTCAGAACCTGCCATCGAGTATCACATTGGATGGCGGATTTGACGCGCTCCGCGATCAGGTCCTCTCGCAGGCGGCCAGCATGCTCCAGCAAATGAAGAAGGAGGAAAACTCGGCCGGCGGCGCGACTCCAGCACAAGACCTCTTCGGCACCATCCTCGGGAGTATCGCTCCCCAACTGCAAACAGGCGCCACTGCCTCCCGGTTCCAACTCGAAGACCGTGGCGACGCCTACATCATCACTTCCTCCCTCCCCGAGGAACAGGCCCGCAATGTGAGCGTGAATGTCGACAACGAGCGTGCCATCACCATTACCTCGAAACATGAAAAACAATCCGCATCCGGCGGCGCGACAGCCTTCAGTTCAGGCTCGGCAACCCAGTCCATGACACTCCCCGGCCCCGTCCGCGGCGAGGAACTCAAGATGGACTACAAAAACGGCCGCCTCGAAATCGTCCTTCCCAAAAAGTAGCCACCCGCCCGACATCCAGCTCCACGAGCACAACCGCGCAGGGTTCGAACCAAAAATTTGGACGATCGTCCAAATTTTTGGTCGACCATAAAACAAATCGTTCGAGGGTTCTTTGGAGCTGCGGGTTGTTCAGAGCTTCTCGTCGGCGAGGATAGAGGCGATTCGCTTGACGGCCGGGGTGGAGAGCATTTCCGACCAGGAGGAGCGGGTGATTTCGACGGCGGCGCCGGGGAGGAGTTCCTGCCAAGGGGCGCTGGATTCGGCGAGATCGGCAGGGAGGACGATGGTGGCCGGTATGTCGCAGGCGGGAAAACGGTAGTTTTTAAGGATCGCCTCGTGGCGGGTGGCCGCCGCGTTTGAAGGCGGGCGTGGCTCCATGCGGGCGGGTGCGGCCGTGCGCTTGAAGGCTTTTTTCATGGAGGCCAGCCATCCGCCGGTCTGGTCGGTTTGCGGAGGCATGGCGCCAATCAAAACCAGACGCGGGAGCGCGCGGCCGGCGGCTTGAAGTTGGCGGCCCATTTCCAGAGCCACGATGGCGCCGAATCCAAAGCCTGCGAGTTGAAAATCCTGCAATGGCTCGTCCTCGAAAAGGGCGGCGATGTATTGGGCAGCTGCGCTCTCGATCGAGGGATGGCACGCTTCGGGGTTCAACGCCCCCCGGGCTGCGATTCCGATGACCCGTCGCGAGTTGCCCAAGGCATAGAGAAGCTCGGCGTAGGAGTCTGTGAGGCCATCCGCCGGATGAACGAGCACCAGCGGACTGCCGCTACCTTTGGAGCACATCTCGACGAGGGGAGTCCAAGCGGACTGGGCCGCGCGCCTTGTTTGCACTGCTGGCTCAAACGCCTTGGGCGAAGCCGGGGCCGAGGAAGGTTGAGGCTGGCTGAGGGTAGGTTGAGCTGCCTGAGGCAGGGCGGATTCATCAATCCAACCCGCACGGTTTAAAAGCCATTGTTTCTGGCAAACGGCATCGCCTGCCGCCTTATCCGAAAGCGCGTAAACACCCTGCCGGGAGACAAAGACATCCAGAACCTGGGGAAACAATTCGCGAACAGATTTGATCTCCTCTGCCGAGGGGAGCCCGTTGACTTTGCGGTGTCCGCTTTCCAAATACAGATCACCATCCCAATCGCGCCAGGCATTCAGGCCCGTATCGAAGCCCAGTCTGCCACCGGCATCGGGGAGGTTTTTCCAGCCCGGAAATTTGAGGAAAAGACGGCCCACATAGCCTGGCGGGATTTCGAGCCCATCGGCATCGGCAATAACCGCTTCGCATTCGGCGGCGGGTTTTCCCGTCGGAAGGCGCAAGGCATTTTTGCGAATCGCGCCAGCAAGTCCGAGCCCGCAGAGCGAGGCGGGGCTAAAGAAAACGACCTGCCGCACGGGGGGAGTGCTTTGTTTTTGCCAGATAGAAGCTGATGAAAGAAGCGGCGAACCGGCTTCCACCGCAACACAACGCAGGGTGGGCGAGCAAGGTTCTCCCTCATGGCCCCAGTCGGCAGCTTGGTTTGCCCACTCGGGAGTTGTGAGGCGCAAATGAGTGACCGGCGCAGCTGCGGAGTCGAGCATATCGAAGCCGGCCACATAGGCTGTGCCGCCAGCGAGAAGGGGGATGAGCCATTCATCGAAAAACGCTCCACCGCCCGGCATGGAGCGAACGAGGAAGGACTGACCGGGTTGAAAATCCAGAAGCCTTGCGCCTTCCAAGGCCGCCGACACCAGCATGCCGTGCGTGAGAGCCCGAACCATGGGCGGGGCGCCGTCCGAATGACCGGGCATGGTGGCTGCCAATTCATCGGGGCCGACAGTCCTGGGTTCGGCGGGAGCGGCTTCCAATGCGTCCCATTCCTGATCGATGGTGATGCGGCGGCGCGTGCCGGCATCAATCGAAGCAGAACTGGCCCCATCGCAAAAAACCAAGGCGACATCATGCGCAGCCAAAGTCGCCTCGACCCAATCGGCGGGCGCGGTGGGATCGATCGCCAGGCACGAGTTCCCGGCCTTCCAAGCGCCGAGCATGGCCACGCTGATCCAGGCGGATGGGGAAAGAAAGAGCGCCGCGTGCCAACCACCGGCAAGCCCGGTCTGGGCAAGGTGTGCGGCAAGTTTGTCGGATAGGACATCCAACTCCGCGTAGGTCATTTCATAATCGCCGAACTTGACCGCAACAGCCTCGGGACTCCGTTGAACGACTTTCCGGAACGCCTCGACGATGGAGGCCGGTTGCTGATGAATCTCGGGGCCGCGCGACCAATCTCGGAGCTGGAGAATTTCGTCGGGCAAGAGAACCGGCATGCGGTTCACTGGCTTGCCGAGGTTTCCCGAGAGCGATCCGATGATTTCGATGAGTCGGCCAAGGAAGTCCTTTAGGACTGGCTCGGAGCCGAAAGGACCGGTGAGCGAGAGTTCCAATCGTGGTCCGGGGCGCGCCTCAAGAACCAGACCTTGGAGGGTCGTTTGCTGAAGCTGGGCATCGAAGTTGATCCAGCGCGGCAGGGCTGTGTGAATGATGTCGTTGATGGATGATCCCCGCCAAGCGAAGGTCACAGGTATGTCTTGCTGCGTGAAATCCAGTCCGGAACCGCGCAGAGCCTCGTCGCCTTCGATCCAGATGTTTTCGGACATCGCATCCGTGAGCGCCTGCTCGGCGTCGAGCCAGTCCTCCACGGACTCGCTCCATGAGTGGACCACGGGAAGCCAGTTTTGAAAAAAGCCGGCCTCGGTGGATTCACCACGGGCGTCAAACAGGGTGAGCATGACATTGCCGGAGGCTCCGAATCGGCGCAGAAGGAGGGACCACAGGCATCGCAGAGCGAGGCTTTCTTCGAGATCGTGATCGAGGCAGAATTTGGAGAAGGCGGATGTTTTATCCCGGTTCAGCAGGAGCGAGGCACGAACCTGCTCCCCGTTTGCGAAACGGGGTTCCAAGCGCAATGGTGCCTCAGCATTTTTGAGAAAATCCGCCCAGCCTTTGGGCTTGAGATACTCTGGAAAATTTCCCGCAGCGGAGAGCGGTGCTTGCCCGAGCGTGAGGAGGAGATCGAGCAGAACACGGGTGATTGAGAATTCATCCAGCAGGAAGGCGGGCGCGGTCAGAAGATAGTGACCGGCGCCGCCGGGAAGGCGGATTTCGTGGAAGCGGATGAGTGGAATGGCTATCGGCTCGAAATCGGCGAGGGCATCGGCTGCGAGAAGGTCGTTCCATTTCGAAGGGATTTCCTCTGCAGGAATGCTCTGCCAATCGAGGGAAATCCAGTGCGGTTCGGCTTTGTCCGCCTCGCGGACCATGACGCCCTCCATCGTTTTCGTGAAGGCAGAGCGAAGGATAGGATGCCGCTGGATGACGACTTGCCATGCCTGTCGGAGAAAGTCCGAATTCGTGCTCTCGCCGAAACTGATCGAGACCTGGGTGTTGGCACCCGGAGCGCAGGGCGCGCTCAAGTAGCGGTGGTAAGCCGCCGCCTGCATGGGGTTGGCCGGGTATTGCCTCATGGTCTATCGAATTTTTACAGACAACCGTCGGTGACAGCGCCTTCGGAGGCGGTGGAGACGAGCTTGGCGTATTTTGCGAGGACACCACGGTCGTAGCGAGGCTTCGGCTTCTTCCACTTCGCCAAACGGGCTGCGATCTCCTTGGCTGGAATATCGAGAGTAAGCGAGTGCTTCACGCCATCGATCGTGATCGGGTCGCCATTTTTCACAATGGCCAGCGCGCCGCCATCAAACGCCTCGGGAGTGATGTGCCCGACGACGAATCCGTGCGTGCCTCCCGAAAAGCGCCCGTCGGTAATGAGGGCGACATCCTTGCCGAGGCCCGCTCCCATGACGGCGCTGGTGGGCGAGAGCATTTCGCGCATCCCAGGACCGCCGCGCGGCCCTTCGTAACGGATGACAATGACATCGCCCTTCTTGATTTTGTTGGCGAGAATGGCTTCAAGAGCTGTTTCCTCGGATTCAAAAACGCGCGCGCTGCCGCTGAATTTCTCGCCTTCCTTGCCGCTAATTTTGGCGACGGCACCTTCCGAGGCGAGGTTGCCCTTGAGAATCACGAGATGGCTGTCTTTTTTGATCGGATTCTTGATGGGGCGAATGATCTCCTGGCCTTTCGAATAGGGCTTAAAGGGAGCGAGGTTTTGTTTGAGCGTCTTGCCGGTGACCGTGAGGCAATCACCGTGGAGCAATCCCTCCGCAAGCAGGGTCTTCATCATTGGCACAATGCCACCGATGGAGACCAATTCGGACATCAGAAAACGACCGCTTGGCTTCAGATCGGCCAGAACCGGCACACGACGGCCAATGCGGGTGAAATCCTCCAGCGTGAGCTTGATTCTGGCCGTGTGCGCGATAGCGAGCAGGTGCATCACGGCGTTTGTGGATCCCCCGAGGGCGATGATGACCGTGATGGCATTTTCGAGGGCCTCCTTGGAGATGATATCCGAGGGCAGGATGCCGCGCTTGAGCATGTTCAGGACTGCGGCACCGGCGTTCCGGCAATCCGCGTTCTTCTGTGGCGAGACGGCGTTTTGCGCCGAGCTGTTTGGAAGACTGAAGCCCATCGCCTCGATCGCGGAGGCCATGGTATTGGCCGTATACATTCCGCCGCAGGAGCCTGGGCCAGGGATGGCATTGGCCTCCACATCGTGCAGTTCTTTTTTGGTGATTTTATTGGCGGCGCACTGACCGACAGCCTCGAAGACGGAGACAACATCGAGTTGGCGCTTGGAGAGGCAGCCGGGCAGGATTGTTCCGCCATAGACGAAGACCGCCGCACGGTTCATGCGAACGATCGACATGATGCAGGCGGGCATATTTTTGTCGCAACCGCCGATGGCCACAAATCCATCAAAGCCCTGACATCCCACGACTGTCTCGATCGAATCGGCGATGACCTCGCGCGACACGAGCGAGTATTTCATCCCCTCGGTGCCCATCGAGATGCCATCCGAGATCGTGATAGTATTGAAAATTGTCCCCTTGCCGCCCGCTGCATCGACTCCCAGTGCGGCTTCGCGGGCGAGTTGGTCGATGTGCATATTGCAGGGCGTGACCATGCTCCAGGTCGAAGCGATGCCGACCTGGGGTTTCGAAAAATCACTCTCCTTGTATCCGACGGGGTAGAGCATGGCACGGCTCGGCGCCCGGTTGAGACCATCGAAAACGGCTGAGGAATACGGGCGCATGTTGGGTTGGGACTTTGGCATGGTGAAGATATGAGGCCGGAATTATTCCGAGTCCCCTTGGGGAAGAAAAGGCATTTTCACCAGTCAACGGGTAACAAAAAACTCTCCACACTTTACAAGCCCCCTTCGAGGTGGGGATTCTGGACTCCTCACATGACAATTCTCGACCGTCTCGAAAAAACACTGGGCCGCTTTGCGATTCCCGGCCTCATCCGCTATGTCGTGGCTTTGAACGCGCTGGTCTTCATCCTGCTGACGCTCCAACCGGACTACATCCAAGCGCTGCAACTCGATCCTATTGCTTTTCGGAACGGCGAAATCTGGCGGGCGGTGACTTGGATTTTCATCCCAGAAACGATGAGCTTCTTCTGGATCCTCTTTTACCTGATTTTCACTTGGTGGCTTGGCGACATGCTGGAGGAAAGCTGGGGCGTCTTCCGGTTGAACGCGTATTATTTTCTGGGGATGGCGTTCTGCATTGTCTCGGCGCTTCTTTTCGGAGCCGCCGGCGGCAACTTTTTTCTGAACCTCTCGCTCTTCCTGGCTGCGGCAACACTGGCACCGAATTTCGAGATTATGCTGTTCATGATCATCCCGGTAAAAATGAAGTGGGTCGCCTTGTTCAGCCTGATCGTTCCAGCCGGATACCTACTCTTCGGACCATTGGACATGAAAATGATGGTGGTCATGTGCCTTGGGAACTACCTGCTCTTTTTCGCTCCGGCGTTCCTGAAAAACCGCGCGGAGTCGATGCGAACCGGCGAGCGCCGCAAGCGCTTTGAAAAGGCGCTCCACAGCGAGCAAACAATTCACTGCTGCGAAGTGTGCAAAATCACCGAGGTCTCCAATCCGGATGCCGAATTCCGCGTCTCAGCGGATGGCAAGGAATACTGCACCGAGCACCTGCCCTCCCGCGCCAAGCAGGTGTGAGATGTGTCAAATTCCCGCCACGAGAGCGGGAATTTCATGCAAGCCGCGAATGGTGTGATGAGGCTTCACCGCCGCGTGTTCCTCGGAGCCCGGCACCTGCAGCCAGACTGCGGCGGCGAGTTGGGCATTGAGCGCTCCGGCAATGTCGCGCTCCAGGCTGTTGCCCACCATCACGGCGCGGTCCGCCGAGACGCCAAGCTCACCGAGCAGGATCTGAAAAATTTCAGCACGCGGTTTGCCGATACCATGTTCCCCGGAGACCGCAATCGCATCGAAGTAGCCACCGAGTCCCGAGGCCGCGATTTTTTCCCTCTGCAAATCCGGCGCTCCATTTGTGAGGAGGGCGATCTTGTGGGATTTCTTAAGGCGAACCAACGTCTCTACAGCGTCGGGCATGAGACGGGCCAACTGACGCCGTTGGGAACTGAAGTGGGCCGCGAGTTTATCGGCGGCGTCTTCATCCGAGACATCCTGTGCCCGGAGAACAGCGCTGAAGACGGCCACGCGGTAGGTCCGCGACCACTCGCGCAGCTTGATCAACTCAGGCTTGTCACCCTCGAAGTGTCCCCAGAGGCATTCATGAAAACTGATGCCGATGGATTTCACATAGTCGTAGCACGGACCCTGACGCCAGAGCTCGGAGCCATACTTTTTGGCATCCGCCAGAAAAACCGAGGTCTCGATACCCGCGAGTTTGGAAGCCAGTTGGGCCGTGGAAGCCAGGGCCTCCTTGGAAACCGCCTCATCCACAATCAGTGTGTCATCCAGATCAAAAAGAATCGCATCAACAGCCATATCCCCTACCCCATTCCACACTCGAAGGGTCTCTGTCGATACTGAAACTTTGTTTTAAGCGCGGAACACATCGCGTCAAACTCAATGACTCCACAGAGTCGGAGAGAAAAGTGGCGTGTAGGATTGCGCGACCACATTGCCGCCGGGGTAGGTCGTGGAGGCCAGACGTTCCATGAAAATTATGTGAATGGGTGTGAACGACTCTTTCATTGGAGCATGAAAATGAAAGAAAATGTTGCCTGACCCCCGGTTTCTTCACCACTTCAACATCCAATCCGTCGAGTCCGTTGTTCAAAATTTATCGCAAGCACGGCGGCGTCGAAAAAATCGGGATAAAATCCCTAGGCTAATTCGCCTACATCCAGTTCCAATCGTAGATTCTGCGGTTCACGGCTATTTCCTCCGCCGAGGAGTAAGTGTTGGCGGAGATGGTTGGTGAGCAGCCAGATTCTGGTCCCCTGTAAGCAACAAGACCTCGCAACCCATTACAAAGTAGTATTCAGCCACTGCCTTGATGGTGGCATCGCCGATGGAGAGCTTTTGAGCTGCGAGAAGCGGCCATTGTTTAGAGATTTTTTTAAGATTCTCTGGTGACCATTGGGCTGCCTGCTCGCTGAATGCGGCCCATGGGGATTCGGCTTCAGCAGCCTTGCTCATGATGTCGCCAAGCTTTTCGGCGAGGGGAAATCGCTTACAATTTGCCTGCGCGATGTGGTTACCAGTTTCGATGATGGTGGCGAGTGGCAGAATTAAAATGCTACCTGCTTTAATTTGGCGTTGGATTTTCTCATTCACCCGCACGAAATCCCAGCGATCGTTGTCAGGTCCGCAAGTCTCCAAGCCCGGCACCTTCAGCCAGACGCAAAGGATCGAAGTGTCGATAACGACGACGGATTTGGAGAAACTCATAATCAGCCTAAGCGGGGTTCAGACTGCGTTCCAATGCACCACTTGTGGTGACTGCCCCAAGACGGCCTTGCGCCATGAGCTTGGGTAGATTCCCCACATCTTCGAGTAGAGTGAGTTTGCTATCGCCCGATTCCTGGTCGCGGTGGGCGACAATGACGAAGGGCACCATCTCGGGCCCAAGGGCATCGAGCAGCGCAGGGTTGTGGGTGGTGGCCACGACGTCCACCGAACGCTGTGACCCAATTTCCCGAAGCATGCGGAGCAACAGGTTGGAGCGGGAGGGATGAAGACCGTTATCGATCTCCTCAATCACAAGTTGCGTCCCCTTCGGCAGGGTCAGCAAGGCGGTCAGTATGGCGATGAAGCGGAGTGTGCCGTCTGACATGGCACGGGCATCCACCTTCAACGGTTCATCACTTTCGGACCAACTCTCCAAGCAAATCAGCATCGCGTCGGACTTGAATGGTCCGTAGAGCTCAGCTTTGAGGCTGGTGATGTCTTTTTCGGGCAGCGCGGAGACATAATCAAGGATCGTGGACTCGATCTGCTCCTTCTGGTTCTCCGGTAAGGCGGCGATGACTCCGGCAAGGTTGCTTCCGTCCTGAGTGAGACGGTCTGCCTTCTGGCAGTAGTCCCGCATGTGGGAGGGTATCGGATTGAGCAGGAACAAATGACTGAGGGCTGAAGACACAGCCTTTAAGGCATCGAGAATTTCTTGGCGTTGAATGTTCGCCACACCGATTAGGAGTTGGGAAAGAATGGGTATTCCACGCTGCATCGGACGAGGTGTGCCACGCTTCTCATTGTAAAGCCTCGCGGTGATGGCGGGATCTTCTGGGGAACATGTGTCGGTCCAAAAAATCTGCAGGGGTGGAAATTTGGATTGGGATCTCCGTCGCTTTTTGTGTCGGACCAAGCGTTCGCTCGTGATGAGCGGCTTGGGCGCTGGTGTGACTTCAATCGAATATTCATAATCGACATTCTCTTCCGCACCCGAAACCACGATGCTGATCGTAAAAGATTGCGTGCCTTTGGTGGCCACCCAGTCAACGCCGCCCCGAAAGGAGTCGCCGTTGGATTCCGATTTCAAACAGGTGGCGAGATCCTTGCCCTGTCCTAACCGCGCAAGGAAATCTATGGCGTCGAGCGCGTTTGACTTACCGCTGGCGTTGGTTCCGATGAGGATCGTGAGTGGGTCGAAATACAACATGGCATCTCGAAAACTCTTCCAATTCTGAAGATGGATGGATTCGATCACAAGCAGTAGAATAAAGGACAAAGGACCATAGATAAAAGATGAAATTTAGTAACTACTCAGATAGGCGCGAGTGAGCGATAGTTTTGGGATTTTGAGCGAGCGGAGGTAATGTTTTGAAGGCGTGCGGGAGGTTCAGGAGGAGTTGCGGAGCAGCTTTACCGCACCTCATTCTTTCAAATACATCGCTATTGGTTGGTGTGCGTGTTCATATGGCTGCGTTGCCAATTTCAAGCGGCAGCTTTAAAAGTCTTTCGGCAAAATGTTCGGTTGATTGCCGATTGCCAGTTAGCCCCATGTGCTCTGTCTCCAGCCACCACAGATAATCAAATATATCCGCCTTAGTTTTTTGCATAATGAGCATGTTGTAAATAGCTCCAACATAGGAGTCATATTCGTCTTGCGCTTCTTTAATTTCGCTCACGCCGATTGGGTCCCATTCTTTGAGCAGAACTCGACGAATGGCTTCGTGATACAGGCGTGCTCTATTTTGGTAGTCAGTTGTCATGGTGCTCCCGGAATAACGGTGACAACTCTGCCGGATGCGCTGTCGGTAATTACGCGCACATTGTTCAGAGAGTCGTAAAATCCAGTCGTTCCAGCTCGAGTTGGGAAGATTGTTCCCTGCTTGATCGTATTCTCCACAGCCGAAGGCATAAAACCACGGTTCTGCATTTGGTCAAGTGCATGGCCAGTGAATTGTCGTTCGCTAATCGTGGTAGCTTGGTTCCGAATTGGTTGAATTACCGCGTTTACAAGTGGCTCACCACTTCTGCCTACAACCGCCGCCTCAACCCTGGCCGCCGTCACAGCCGTCGAACCAGCTCGGCTTACCGCTCCAACACTTGCACTCGTGCCAAGCGAAGCAACCGTTAGAACCTGCTCGGCCGCCATGATTCCGAAATGCGCCGCCGCTTGCCCGTAGTTGCCTGATTGGGCGCTTGCCACGGAATTCTGCCAAGCAGCCTGCCCGGGGACCAGGTTCAAAAACGAATTTGTAACCATCCCCAGCGAATTGAGCCCACTATTCATCGCACCCAGCACCTTCTGCGCTCCATACCCCGTCGGGTCGGCAAAATTGATCGGGTTCCCGTTCGCATACGCATACCAATTTAGGCCATCCATCGCCGGGTCGCTGTTCAGGAACCGCATGGTGAGCGGGTTGTAGTAGCGCGCTCGCATGTTGATGAGGCCGTTGGCGTCCGTCATCACTCCAAAGAACCCGCCGTAGAGGAACGGCGTGTCGAAGTTGCTCTGCCGATACCTGATGGTGCCGTAGGGCGAATACACCACTCGCTCGATGATCGCGCCTGCTTGGTTCGTGAGCGCCGCTGTGTTGCCGCTTTGGTCGTAGTGGTAATAGGTCGCCGCGCCTGCTTCGTTCACCTCGTATTGGAGGCCTGCGCCATACACATACCGCGTGCGGATGCCGTTCTTGACGCGTTCCAGCACCTTCGGCAGCGCGCCTTGGGGATCCACTGTGAGCGTCGTTGTTTCATTCGTGCTTGTCAGGCCCACCCGATTGCCCTCCGCGTTGTAGCGGTAGGCGAAGCCGCCCGCGCCGGTGAGGCGATTGCGCGAGTCGTAGGTGTAATTACCCATCGCTCTCGTGCTCGGCAGCGGCCCGCTCACCATGTTCCCATCCGCATCGTGCGTCACCGTCTGCCCGTTGAATGTCGCCAAGCGATTTGCCGCATCAAATGTCATTTGCGTCGCAGGCACCGCCGCCAGGCTCTGCGGCGGCACCGCAGGCGTCACATCGAGCGTCGCGATGTCATCGCTTGCGTAGTATCCGATTCCCCACGCGATCCCCGCATCGCTGATCCCACTCGGCCGTCCCGCCGCATCATACGAAATCGTCCGCACCGTCCCATTCGGCCGCGTCACCGTGGCCAGCCGCCCGTCAGTATTCCAAACATAGGTCGTCGTGCGCGGAGTCGTCGTCGAGCTCAGCCGGTCGATCACCTGAAACAACCGCCCGTCCGCATTGTAGGTATATTCGATATGGCCCAAGCCGTTCTCCGTGCCCCCGGGATAAATCACCTTCGCCAACTTCCCGCTCGCGTAATACCGATACCCGATCGTCTTCCCCGCCTCGGTGTAACTCGTCACGCGGTTGAGCCCATCATAAGTCCGCGTGATCGTTCCATTGCCGCCCTCGTTGACGGAAAGGAGGTTTCCGTTGGCATCGTAGCCGGTGTAGTTCACCGTCGCGCCGCCCGTGCCTGCGTGCACCGCGCTGGCCAGCCGCCCCGTTGTCGCGCTGTAATTGAAGGTCGTCTTGTCGCCGCTCGCCTCCGTCACCGAGGCCGCGCGCCCGTTTTTCGTGTAAGCCGTCGTAGTCGTCGCGCCCGTCGGCGTGACCACCTGCGTGCGCCGCCCCAGCGCATCGTAGCGGAACTCAAATTTCGCCCCCTTCCGATCCGTCACAAACCGCAAGCGCCCCGCCGCATCGTATTCGCTCGTCACCGTGCGCCCGTCCGCCTCCGTCTTCACCGTGCGAGGCTTCCCGCCGCCCGTCGTGTCGTAAACAAACCCCTCATTCCTCAGCCCCGAATTCGCCCCGGGACTCTGTGTCGAAGTCACCCGGCTGTCCCCATCGTAAAAAAACTTCGTCTTGCGCGCCGATGGACGCTGGGTTTCCGCGAGGTCGCCATTGGCCTTGCGCACGAAGGTCGTCGTGCGGTTGGCCGCATC
>JBILWM010000130.1:0-6284 GCA_044369905.1 Terrimicrobiaceae bacterium
AAATTTGAGTGGGATCGTTCGAAGGAAGCGGGAAATGTCGTCAAGCATGGCGTTGATTTTTCGACTGTTCCCGAGGCTTTCGGAGATTCTCGGCGGATTTTCATTCGCTACCCCGGTATGACTGAACACGAAATCCGCTGGCAGTTGGTGGGATTTGATGGACAGGGAATTCTAACAGTTAGGTTTACCTTGAGGCGTGGGTGGATTCGTGTGGTAGGAGCGGGATATTGGCGTAAACAGAAGCAAATCTATGAAAAAGAAAATAAAATATACTAATGAACCCAAGGATGGATTGGAATTGCCGGAGTCTGGATATGAAGTCTTGAGTGGTTCGAGTGTTTCCACAAAATGGAATAAACTATCCGTTTCTGGAGAAGGTTATGAAAAATTGCAGAAGGGTGAAAAACTCCAGTTAACTCCCAAGCGGGGAGGAGTGCGTGAGGGAGCTGGTCGGAAGCGCTCCGGCCATGTGCGCTTGCAACTCTCCATATCGTCAGCCACACGACAGAAGATCGAAGCTATCGCCAAACTAAAAAGAATCAGCCTATCACAAGCCGTTGAGCAACTTGCAGCCGCCGTTTGATCAATTTAAGGAACTGGGTGTCTGGCATAACCCTGACCCCCAGTTTCCAGATCTAATTTTATGAAAAGATTCCTCCCACTGTTGAAATTTTTCCGTTCTATTTCGCCGATGCTTGTGGGCAGCGCTAAAGGCATTCTCTGCCTCAATCTCACGCTGGTGATTCCGTTGTTGGCACTGCTGGGCTGGATTCTCTTTGGCTCATCCGGCGACAGCCATACCAATATGAAAATCGCCCGTTGCTTGGGGACGGCAGTGGGAGGCTTTCTCGCGAACCTTCCGATCGGAGCGCTGATGGGAGCCGTAGCCCCCTCACTTCGGAAGTTCCGCTGGTTGAAGCTCGTGGGTATTGGGCTTTTGGCAGCGGTGGCGGAGATCCTGATGGTGCGCCTCTTCGCTGATCTTGGGATGCAGCCTCTAATCGATGTTTACGTTTGGTTCATGTGGGCGGTCTATGGCGGAGTCCTGGCGCTGTTGCCCGTCGCGTGGGTATTGGAGCGGTGGACGCGGCCACCGGTCAGAGGGGGCAGCATAAATTCTTGATATTTAACCACGCTAATCACGCGCTTGAATCCAGCAAGAGCAAGCCTTGACTTCGCATTTTGCCGCACTGGGTTTCGCAGAGTTGCCGCAGTGTCATTGCTATGAGGTGCTGATGCCGACGAGGACATCGGCGTTCCGGGCGAGAGCTTTTCTCCGTGTCTTGGTGGCTCCGTGAGAGTCTTGCGCCGCAGGCGATGTGGTGGAAACACCGTCAAAGAGGTCGTGCATTAATTGTTGATATTTTGTCGTCTGGAGGTGCGAGAACCAATCTTTCGGATGGTATGGGAGCGCCATGTCCTCGTTGGCTTATCCGGAGTGGCGGATGAGGAGGAACTCCGTGTTCTGCTCCTCATCGGCCGAGGATAGCTCACCGAACCGCTAAAAGTGCTGCAAAAAGACAACGCTATCCCAAACGTGGATCACCGAGCCTCTGGGCATGAAAAATGCAGCCAATGCAAGCTGGGTCAGTGCTCGGCGCTCTTAGGAAATCGGTATAAGAACCATTGCAACGGCCTCACGCTCGTGGCGGATGAATCCATTTTTGTTATCTCAGACTGACCTTTCGTCACCGACTTTCTCCTATTTATCCCTGAATCAAGCCGCTCGTCACTTTTTTTAAGACGGTTCATGGGAATTATCTAGGATTGGCGTTCTTAATCAGCAAACCAAATGAAAATATCCAACATAATTCTTGCAGTATCAGCCCTCGCCTTCTGTGGCCCGGAAATGGCATCAGCCGGCAGTCCATCCGTTAAAAACAGCATCACCAGTCACGGCATAGAAACAGCGCCAACCCGAGTTGGAAAAATCTCAAAAAACGTGGCTGACTCAGAGAAGCCCGCCCTTAAAAACCAGAAAAAATCCACCCCATTACCTTCGGATGGCGACCTGAATAAACATAGCTATGTCCCCACCATCGCCGACCCTGCAGAACGCGTGAACAGGGGCACCTTTTGGCTGAACCACCAACTTTACCGCTATGTATTGCGCCCAGTTTCCAAAGGCTACGAATTCATCCTGCCATCACTCGCCCGCACGGCTATTCACAATGTTTTCGACAATGCGGAATATCCAGTCCGTGTGGTGAATCACGTCCTGCAATTTGAATTCAAGCGGGCCGATCTGGAGACGCGCAAGTTCGTGGTGAACTCGGTGGTCGGCGTGGGAGGCATCCTGCGTGTTAGCGACCGCATACCTGCGTTGGAAAACATCCCCCCGGCAGATACCGCCCAGACTTTTGCGAAGTGGGGCATAGGCCATGGTGTCTATATTGTCCTGCCTGTGTTCGGACCGAGTAGCCTGCGCGACGCGGTGGGAATTGCCGGAGATGCCGCCTTAAATCCTGAAACCTGGCTCACCAGTGGGGTTTTAACTGGCGCAACCGCCTTTGCGGTTTCAGGACCAAGCGCCGCGCGGACTATAAATCAGCGAATGAACTTTTATGATGAGTCGACCCAGGGTGGGATAGCCCCCTACGAGGCCGTCCGCACCGGTTATATCCAATACCGCGAGCAAGCCGCTTCTAGGTAGAGCCTGATACCAAAAGGTGAATGCTTTTGGATGCTTGCTGTAGCAGCGGACTCAGACTGCTGCTACAGCACTTAGGCACTCATAGAAACGCCGCTACAAGTGAAAATGGGTCGCTATTTTTCAAACTTGATAGCCACTTGTATTAGTTCAACATCGTGCTCAAGATAATGCGATCCAGCTTTCGGCTTCCGAGGGTTCCTGGCCACCAACTTTCCGCAAAAAATGAAAAAAATCACGATCTGGTTTTCCCTAATTCTCTGCTTCGGTGTGGCAGGATACGCTATCTTCTCTTACGCAGTTCTTGCACCCGGAACCACGGTCGACCCGGTGATGAAGTCCACCTACCAAGAGCACAAGGTTAGAATTCTACTGCATGCTTTATGCTCTGCGATTGCATTGCTCACCGGCCCCTTGCAATTCTTTCCAGCAATTAGGAAGAGACGAGCGATTCATCGAAGGATTGGTTACGTTTATTTTACAGCCGTTTTATTTGGAGGGCTTTCTGGCTTATCGATGTCTTTTATTGCCTATGGCGGGCTAGTTTCAAAGCTCGGTTTCGCGAGTCTCGCAGTGGTGTGGCTCTACACTGCTGCCATGGCATTGCTCGCTATTCGAAGAAAATCTTACGTGGAGCATGAGGTCTGGGCTATCAGATCTTTTGCACTCACGTTTTCAGCCGTCACGCTGCGACTCTATCTCGGAGCATTCTTTACATCAGGTCTTTCTTTTGACGCGTTCTACCCAGCACTAAGTTGGATTTGTTGGGTGCCTAACATATTATTTGTTGAATGGATCATTCTTAAAAATCACTCGACTCAAAGAAAAACTCTATGAAGATAATCACCAAATGAAGAGAATGGTCGTCCTATCATTGCTATTGAATATTTTGATTCTAGTCCCAGTGTGCTTCGGACTAGCAACAGATGCTCACTGGACCCGCACAAGTTACGGTGAACCGACAGCAGCGCGTGGGATTCTCTTCTCGGTATACCTTAGCGTTCTCTTTGCATCAGCCCTATTGCTTGTTTTTCGGGATCCACGGCCTGTAGCGATGCTTTTGACTTTCCAAGTTATTTACAAGCTATCCACGCCCTTGACTGTCGGAACATTACAAAACCCGGTTGTAATAAGCAATCTCGGCATTGCTGTCTTTCATATTATAACACTTTATCTGATTTGGAGGGTGATCGGAAATCCCTTTCAAAGATTATAAAAGCGAATAAACACATAGACTCAAAATTTTAATGTATTTATTGGACTGTAAAAAGCGTTATTCTTGATGTGTTGGACTGCATGCAAGACCTGCGCTCACACTTAAAATTCCTGCAATCCGCGTTAATAAAACCAGCCTCTTCCGAGACCGCTCAAACTTTCTTTGGCTTCCCGATTTGGAAAAATAGCTTGATCCTCGCCGTTTGCTTTACCGCTTGGCACAGGCCATGATCACATCTTGTGTGCCCTGCCTGAGGTGCAGACGTTTTGGAGGCCGTCAAAGCCCATTGGTTTCCCGGAAGATCAACGAGGAGCGTCTGCTGAATTCAATGTCCCTCCCGTCTTGAAGGGTCGCTTTGATTGTCTGGCTGAACCATGGCTCAACGGTTGCGATATGCCGGAGGTTGATCAGCTGTGCGCGGTTGGCGCGAAAGAAGATTTCCGGCGGCAATCGCTCCTCGACCGACGAGAGCGAGCGGTGAATGAGCACCGCCCCCCGGTCGAAATGGATGCGGCTGTAATTGCCTTCTGCTTCGATGAGGAAAATATCCGACAAGTCGACATACCAACTTTTTTCGTTCCCGCGGAGAAAAATCTTGGATTCGGCGCTGAGGAGTCCGGTCAGCTTGGGGCGTGTTTTCCCGTCATCCTCATCTTCACCGGCTATTGGCCGGAATCTCGCCAGGGCCTTCGCGAGGCGGTCGGGATTGATTGGCTTGAGCAAATAATCAACAGCGTTGTAATCGAATGCCTGCAGGGAAAAGTCTGCATGGGCGGTGGTAAAAATCACGCCCGGAAGATTTTCCCCCAGGCTCTCTAGGAGGTCAAACCCGGTGCCGGCCCGAAGGTTGACATCCAGAAAAATAAGATCGGGAGCTGATGTCGCAATGAGCCTGGACGCCTCCTTGGGCGACGAGGCCTCTCCGACTATCTCGACATCAGGGTGTGCCTGTAGGAGGAGCTTCAACTCCCGTCGGGCGGGGGCCTCGTCCTCGACAAGAATTGCTCTCATCCGGATGCCGCCTCCTGGCAGGGCGGTGATTGATGAAACCGGGAAGGAAAAACCAGCTCACATTTCGTGATGGAGGGATCGCTGGTGGAGAGATGCACAGAGGTTTTTTTGCCAAAGATCAGCATGAGGCGCTGCTGCGCATTGCGCAAGCCGATGCCGAGCGAGTTTGAGTTCGCCTCGGAGAGCGAACCACCGGGACTCTCAACCGTGAGCGTGATTTTCCCGTCTGCAATGTGCGAGGAAATTCCGATCGTGGCCTGCTTTTCCTGGAGCTGCACGCCGTGCTTGATCGCATTCTCGACGATTGTGAGCAGAAGCAGCGGGGGGATTTGCGCCTGGAGAGTCTCGAGGCCGAGAGATTCGTGAATTTGCAGCTGGTCGCCGAAGCGGAGTTTTTCCAAGCGGAGATAATCACGAACGACGCTCATTTCGTCTGCCAGTGGGGTGGTGGGCTCCTGGCCCGATCGCAGCGTCGCACGCAGAATCTCTGCCAGCTTGGTCACAGCCTCGCGGGCCTCGTGCGAGGTGGGGGGTATGAAAGCACGAATCGTGTTGAGCGCATTAAAAAGGAAATGGGGATTGATCTGCTGGCGGAGGGCATCGAGCTGGCTTTGCGTGCAGGCTTCTTTGAGGAGCGCCCGCTCCGCCCGCGCGGAGTGGAATGCTTCGTGGAAATGGACAAGGAAATAAATGGCCATCCATGCGCCCACGAGACTGCTGTTCACCATCAGCGTGATCGTGAACGCTTCGAGCCGGCTTTCCACATTTCGAGACTCGCCGAAAGATGTGAGTCCGAGGAAGGTCAGCGCCAGGGTGATGACCACCAACGCAAGCGCATAGCGCAGGGCGAGTGCGCTCCGCTGCATTTCGAGCCATCTTCCGTTTTTGATCAGCATCCGCAGAAAGTGGGTCGCTAAAAATCCCGCGACGCATGTCAGGGGAAGGAAATAATTGGCCTGTGTGGGTTGACTGCCCGCCGCCGAGAGTCGCTGGATTCCGTTCATCATCCAGCCCAGTCCAACAACCCCGCCCCAGCCAAGGAACTGACAAACCCAGTAAACCCATTTTGTTTTCAAGAAAGAATCGGTCATCGGCGCAATCTGATGCAATCGGGGTTGCTACCCTCATCCTCAGGGTGGTCTGAAAACCGCCAAGATTGCAAGATTGGATTGAAAAGAAAATCGATCGAAACAATGCATTAAAGCTATTTTCTTAAGATTTCGGATAGGCTTGAGCTGTGCGCTGAGCGCGGATGTCCTTCGACAAGAAGATCCATCTGCTGGCCCACAAAAAGCGTTTTTGTCGGTGCGACCACTTGATAAATCACCTGAAGAACTCGCGTGTCTACCCTCTCACCTGGATCCCCTGTGAGCGAGCGTTTCGGGACCACCAATGGCTCAAACCGGA
>JBILWM010000053.1:0-20388 GCA_044369905.1 Terrimicrobiaceae bacterium
TCCACTGCATCGGGCGGAGGTGACGGATGTCTTTTACACTCCCACCGTGCCCCGACCCAATTATCCCGCGTTTATTGTGAAATCAAATACACCTGATTCCTCGTGATTATCTCGGCGCGGGACAAAAATCATCGTCTTCTCCGAGTGGACCGGCATGCTCGAGTTCGTCCGCGACCTCGCGAAAAAACTCGGCGTCCACTTCGCCTGGCACACCGGCGCTGTTCCGCAACAACGCCGCCGCGCCGAGATTCTCGCCTTCCGCAACGACCCCGCCTGCCGCCTCTTCCTCAGCACCGATTCGGGCGGTGTGGGACTCAATCTCCAGAACGCCAGCGTCGTCATCAATTGCGACCTCCCTTGGAATCCCGCCAAGCTCGAGCAGCGCATCGCCCGCGCCTGGCGCAAAGGCCAACTCCGCCCCGTCACCGTCGTCAACCTCGTCGCCGAACACACCATCGAGCACGCCATGCTCGGTTCCCTCGCCGCAAAGACTGGCCTCTCCGAAGGCGTCCTCGGCGGCGCCGACCTTGCCAATGTCAAACTCAAAACCGGCCGCGACTCGCTTCTCAAGCGGCTCGAGCAAATCCTCGCGCCCACAGATTCACAAAAAACCGCGCCGCCCGCACCCGTCACCGACCCCGCCGCACATTTTGCCAACCGGGCCCGCGAAGCCCTTGGCATGCGCCTCCAGCACTGCGAGGAGACCTGGATCCCCGGCCAAGACACCCCGATCCTCCTCACCATCGTCGACAAAATCGACCCTGCATCCAGTGAGAAAATCCAAGCCCTCCACCGTGAAAACCCCTGGCCGGGCACTTCCCAACCCGCTCTCCAAATCCTCGACGCCTCGACTTGGGATGCCCTAAAAAATCTCGCCGCCGCCGGCATGATCACCATCCAAAGCCGCGCCGCCCGCCCGCTCATTTCCGCTGCAGGCGAACCCCTCCGCCCGCCTCTCACGCCCGAGAAACTCGCCCGCATCGCCACACTCCGCGCCCTCGCCGCAAAAAAACACCGCGCCGCCGAAGCCCTTACCGCTGCCGATCTCCCCGAAGAAGCCGAACCGCTCCTCGCAGCAGCCCGCGAAGCCGAAGCCCTGGCCCTCGCCATCGAATCCGGCCAAGCCTGATCCATTCCCATGGCCCTCCGCCTCTGCACCGAGATACTCCACGGCGAACTCGAAAACCGCCACCCGGTCCCGCCCGCGAAGCCACTTCCAGCCTCGTTAAAAAACAAACCGGTCGCGTCGGCGATATCACCGCCTCCCGCAAAGTGAAGGTCCTCGACTGCCCTCTCGAGGAACTTTCCGCCCTCCACAGAGAGAACCGCCCCATCCCCCACCACTGGGCGAATTCCCTCTACCTCGAATGGTTCGGCGACACCAACGGACGCATCGTTGTCGAGGCCGCTGGATTTGAAATTTCCATCGACCCCGAGCCCGCTTGGACCATGACGCCCGAGGACGAAACCGCGCAGCATGAGGCGAACCAGTCTGCCATGCTCGATTTCGCAAACTCCCTCGGCACCGCCTTCGCCAACGGCCTCGTGGAACTCCCCGCCATCGACGAATCCGACGACGAACCGCAGGGCCGACTCGAAGCCGAGGCCGACTCCGAAGCCGCCCGAATGAACCTTCTCCTCGACCGCATCCAAGCGCGAATGCTCCGTGAGGATGCCGATCCCGAGGACTTCGACGAAATCTGGGACGAGGAGCGCGAAAGACTCCGCATCGAGCGCGGCGAGCCCGAACCCCCGCCACTCACGCCCGAGCAGGAGGCTGCCATGGACGCCCGCATCGACGAACTCAACGCCCTCACCAACGAGGCCATCCACGACCAAGCTGAGAATCCACCCTTCGGTGAATCCGAGGACCACCCCCTTGTCGAAAAAGCCCGCGATCTCGCCATCTCCATGCACCACGCCGCCGAAGCCGCCGGCTGGATTCCCGAAGGCTCGCCGCCAGAGCATCCCCTGAATGAAGCCTGGTCCTGCATCGCCACGGCATCCGCCAAACTCGCCGGCGCCCTCAATATCCACGATCCCGAAGACTGGCCCCCGGAGCCACTCTTCGCCGGACACGCCCTCCACCGCCTCAAGACAGCCCGACGCTTCCTCCGCGACGCCCTGCTCGCGATCGAAACCGCCGCAGCAGACCATCTCGCTCCCGCCGAGTGGACCACCTCCATCGCGGCCGCCCTCACCTCCGAAATCCTCCCCCAACTCGAGCACCTCATCACCGAAGTCCGCCTCATCCTCAATGCCGCCGACCAACATCCCGACTTCGACGACGAGCCCCTCCCATGAAGCCGCCCTCTGATTCCGAAGCCATCCTGGTCTTCCCCAGCCAAGGGGAGGGCGACTGCGCCCACTGCGCAGCCCCGCCGGGGTCCGACTTGTGCGGCAACGCCACCATCGCATCGAGCAGAGACGCCGCTTCGCGGCTGAGGCTTGGGCCATGCGGGACGATGGCCCTCCCGTGGAACGCCGCGCGTCGACTGCTTGGAGGGTCAGCGTCCTCGCCTGACCTATTTTTCAACCACGGGCAAAGCGGAATCGCTTTCAGACACAATTCACGCCAAAACCACTCGATCCACCCACTGCACTGACGCCGAAATACATGATTTTGCTGTCCATGATTTTGCCAAGCCTGAGAACGCTGCGCTTTTACTCGAGGCTGGGGAGGACGGGGTTGTTGGCTGCGAGGCGGGTGGGGGTTTGGGGTTCGGTGAATTGGATTTCGGCGTGGTCGATGCGAAGGGCGGTGCCGTCGGGGTTGAATTCGGGGCGGTGCTTGGGCTCGAAGTAGACGGGCATGTCTTTTTGGAGGGGGAGGATTTCGAGGCGGAGGTCGCCGGAGGCGAGTTCGGTGGCGTGGCGACGCAGGCCGATTTCGAAGGTGGAGCCGTTGTAGAAGTCGTCGTTGAGCAGGCGGCCGTTGAGGGTGAGGCGGGCGACATCGCCTGTGTAGCGGATGCGGAGGATGGGGTTCGATGCCATGTCCAAGTCGGCGGGGAGCTTCACTTTCCAAACGGCGGCGGACTGGAAATCGTTTTTTCCCGGTGAGACGGGTAGGGCGAATTCGGGATCGTTGGATTTCCAAGTGCGCAGGGATTTCGGGTTTTCGAGGAGTTCCAGAACGACGGGGATGGAGCGTACTTTTGGCTCTGTGTCGAAGGCGAGGTGGCCGTTGCTGGCTTTCGGGGCAAGGGCGAGGGAGTCGGATTCGCTCAGCAGGATGATCCTAACTTCGCGGCCGTTTTTTCCCGACACGCGGATGGCTGGGCTGCGGCTTGCTTGGAGGCCGCTGAAAATGAGCGGCTCGCGGCGGAGCGGGGCTTGGATGGTTGCGGGGTCGAACGCGAACTCGGCGTTCATGCCGGGGACCTCGGCGAAGACGACTGTGAGGCCGCCATCGGGATCGAGTGTGCGGCGGATGGGCTGGGCGGTTGCGTAGATGAGCTTCACGCCATTGAAATCGATATTGAAGGGCCAGTGGAAAAAGGAATCCGCTGGAATCGTGGTGGGCTTGCTTGGAATGGTGAGGCTGCCGACGGGAAGATCGATGCGGAATTGGGTGTTCGGCTTGCCCGGCATGTGTTCGAGCCTTTGGTAGTTGTTCACGAAGAGAAATCCGGAGCGGCCATCCGAGCGCACGCTCCAGCGCAGGTTTGCGGGATTCGAGAAGTCCATTTCCTCGCGGCCGGGGAGGAAGGAAGGCATGCGGGACAGCTCGGTTCCGAAGTCCTCCATGAAGAAATTCAAGCGCCGCAGCCAATGGTAGTGCGGGCGGATCTGGCCGTATTGGCCGATGGGCGCTTGGAAGTCGTAGGATTTGATGGGTGTGTCGAAGACATCGCCGATTTCATTCGATTTGTGCAGCGTGGTGAGGCGTCCCTCGGGATTCTCGCCGCCGTGATACATGTAGTAGCCGATGCCCACACAGCCGCTGCCGACCTGGCAGAGGGCGAGGGATGCGACATCACGAGGCTCCACCTTGTTTCGCCGGTGGTAGGAGACGAACATGCCGCCGCCAGTTTCGGCTGTGAGGAAAGGATACTGCGCACGGCTCGACTCGTCCTCGCCGCCGCGCACGGTGTTGACATCACTCGCGATCGATTCGTCGATGCGCTGCTTGCGGAATATGTAGTTGTAAAGAAGGCTCTCCGACTTCTCGACCGTGCCCTCCCATGCGGCATCGGGATAGGCGCCGTAGAAGGGAATCATCTCGCCCAGCGGCATGGGATCTTCCATGCGGGGCCAGCCGGTTTTTGTATAAAGGGGCACATCCATGCCGACCTCGAGCGCCAGATTTTTCAGGCCAAGAAGGTAGCGCGAGGGGCCTGAATACTCGTTGTCGAGCTGGATGCCGACGACGGGGCCGCCGTCCTTCCAGAGCAGGCCGCGCATTTGCTCTCCGATGTGGGTGTAGAGGCGCCTGACGGCTTCGTGATACTCGGGGTGCTCGGGGCGCAGACCCCAGCGGGCTGGCGGGGCCCAGCGCGTGCTTTTCTCCACCCAATCGGGGAAGCCACCGTAGCGCACTTCGCCGTTGCACCACGGCCCAGCGCGCACGATAGCGAGCAAACCGACCTCGCGGCAGGTCTCGAGAAAGGCGCGCAGGTCTTTTTGTCCCTCCCAATGCCACTCGCCCTCGACCTCCTCGTGGTGGTTCCAAAAAACATAGGTCGAAACGATTTTAATTCCGCCGTCTTTCATTTTCTCGAGCGCCTCGCGCCACTCGGCGCGGGGATACCGGGAAAAATGAATCTCGCCCATGATGGGGAACCAAGGCTTGCCATTGAAAAGCAGGCTGTGGCTGTCGAGTGAGATTTCATCCCCCGCCGGATTTCGCGTGGTGCCGAGTTTGAAGTAGCCTGAGAGCGGCGGCTCGGGGGTGTGGACCGTGACCGTGTGGGTATCGACCTCCAGTGGTGTGGTCAATGTGAGAGTCATGCTGATTCCCGCATATGAGACCGATTTGAAAACATTCGTTATCATGGCACGGACCTCCGGAGTGTGTTGTGGGGGGTTGAGTGGAGTGGGGCTCTAAGGATTCATGTTGATCTTTTGGCGAGCGGTTTGGGGTGGGGTAAAATGTGAGGCGGGAGTTGGGGTTGCCTGCCTATGTGGTTGGACAAATTTGCGTGGGGTTTGTTCAAACGGGGCGCAACAAAATTTAACCACGGAGGACACGGAGGACACGGAGGGGGGATGGTGTAGCAGCAATTCGCGAGGATTGCTGAGGACGCTCTCTCAAGATGCAAAGGCGGCTCCAGCCTCTGCGCTTCGCGTCTCCGGCTTGGCAAGCACGCCGCGAAAGTGGGACGGCGGCGGCGCGCCATCCCTACCTTGGGGAACGAAGCGCGCTGCCGCGCGGTGGTTAGGCTGTGCGGCCGCAGCAGGATTTGAATTTTTTGCCTGAGCCGCAGGGGCAGGGGTCGTTGCGACCGGCTTTGGGGAGTTCGCGTTTGAGGGGGAGTTCGAACTTGGGAGCGGGCGGTTGGTCGGGCGTGGATGGCTGGGACTGGCCTTCTGGAGCGGCTTCGGGATTGAGGGCGAATTCTGGGCGGGAGAGAATCTGCGGGATGTTGGCGAGCATTTGCTCGAAGGCTTGCAGATTCGTGGTGCTGCGGAAGAGGTTGCCGAGGACTTCGCCTTTGATGGTGTCCATGAGGTCGACGAACATCGCGTAGGCATCGTTTTTATACTCTACGAGCGGATCTTTTTGGCCGAAGGCGCGGAGGTAAACGGCGTCGCGGAGTCCATCCATCGCGTAGAGGTGCTCCTGCCAGAGACGGTCGATGGCGTTGAGGATGATGTAGCGCTCGAGGCCGCGCAGGGCGTCGGGATTTTCGAGGGAGGCCTTGCGCTCGTAAGCGTCGCGGATGGTTTCGATGAGGAAATTCGCATTCTCCTCGACAGAGCGTGTGTGCAAAGCGGCCTTGTCCTTGGTGAGACCGAGCGGGAAGGTGGTGTTGACCCAGTGGAGAAGTCCGTCGTGGTCGGGCTCCTCGCCTTCGGCGGATTCAAGGAACGGTGAGATTTTTTTGGGAACGACCTCGTTGATGACTTCGAGGATCAGTTCGCGCGGGTTCTCGGCGTCCATGACCTCGTTGCGGTAGCCGTAGACGACTTCGCGCTGTTGGTTCATGACATCGTCAAACTCGAGCGTGCGTTTGCGCATCATGTAATTCCGCTGCTCGACGCGTTTCTGGGCGGTTTCCACGCTGCGGTTCAGCCACGGATGCTCGAGCTCCTCGCCCTCTTGGAGGCCGAAGGTTTCCATGATTTTGGTCATGCGGTCACTGGCGCCGAAGTTGCGCATGAGATCGTCCTCGAAGCTCACATAGAAGCGGGAGCGGCCGGGATCGCCTTGGCGGGCGCAACGGCCTCGGAGCTGGCGGTCGATACGGCGGGATTCATGGCGCTCGGTGCCGAGCACGAAGAGCCCGCCAACTTCCGCGACGCCCTCGCCGAGTTTGATGTCGGTGCCACGGCCAGCCATGTTGGTGGAAATGGTCACGGCACCCTTGAGGCCTGCGCGGGAGACGATTTCGGCCTCCTGCATGTGGAATTTCGCATTCAGAACGGTGTGCGGAATTTTTTGGAGTTTCAACATGCGGCCGAGGAGCTCGCTGGATTCCACGCTGGCTGTGCCGACAAGAACCGGCTGGCCTTTGGCGTGGGCCTCTTTGATGGCTTCGATGGCGGCATTGTATTTTTCGCGGCGGGTCTTGTAGATGCGGTCGTTCTCGTCCGCTCGCTTCACCGGGCGGTTGGTGGGAATGACATTCACATCGAGGCGGTAGATGTCGTGGAACTCGCTCACTTCGGTCTCGGCGGTGCCGGTCATGCCTGCGAGTTTGTGGTAGAGGCGGAAGTAATTCTGGATCGTGATGGTCGCTAGGGTTTGTGTCTCGCGGTCGATCTGAACGCCCTCTTTGGCTTCGACGGCCTGGTGGAGTCCATCGCTCCAGCGGCGGCCGGCCATTTTGCGGCCGGTGAAGGTATCAACGATGATCACCTTGTTTTCCTCGACGACATATTCGACATCCTTTTCGTAGAGGCAGTAGGCTTTGACGAGCTGGGTGATGTTGTGGATGCGCTCGCCTTGCGCGTCGCAATGCTGCTGGCGCGCGGCTTTTTTCTCGAGCTTCTGGGCGGGCGTGAGGGCTGGGTCGTTTTCGATGTCGGCGAACTCGGTGAGGAGGTCGGGGAGCATGAAAGCATTCGGGTCGTCCGGATTCAAATAGGTGCGGCCCATTTCTGTGAGGTCCGCCTCGTGGGAGCGCTCTTCGATGGTGAAATAGAGTTCCTCCTTGAGCGCGACGAGGGCTGCCTTGCCCTCGGTGTCCTTGTAAAATTCCAGCTCCGCCTTGTCCATGAGCTTGCGCATTTCGGGATCCTCGAGGTGGCGGAGGAGGGCCTTGCTGCGGGGTTGGCCGAGCTTGAGCTTGAAGAGGGTGCGGCCTGCCTCGGCGGGCTTGCCGGCTTCGGCGAGTTCCTTCACCTCGGTGGCGAGACGATTGCAGAGCATGGTCTGCTTGCGGATGAGCTGCTCGACGAGCGGCTTGAAGCGGTCGTATTGATGGGTCGAAACGGTGGCTGGGCCGCTGATGATGAGCGGAGTGCGGGCCTCGTCGATGAGGATCGAGTCCACTTCATCGACGATGGCGAAGTAGTGCCCGCGCTGCACCTGCTGCTCGCGGCTGGTGGCCATGCCGTTGTCGCGGAGGTAATCGAAACCGAACTCGCTGTTAGTGCCGTAGGTAATGTCGCACTGGTATTGCTCGCGCCTGTGCTGCGGCATCTGGTCGTTTTGAATGATGCCGACCGTGAGTCCGAGAAAAGTATAGAGCTGGCCCATCCACTCCGCATCACGCTGGGCGAGGTAGTCGTTAACGGTCACCACATGGACGCCGCGACCGGAGAGGGCGTTCAGGTAAACAGCCAGAGTGCCGACGAGCGTCTTGCCCTCGCCAGTGGCCATTTCGGCAATGCGGCCGCGATGCAGCACCATGCCGCCGATGAGCTGCACATCGAAATGAATCATGTTCCATGTGAGGGGATATCCGCACACCATGAACTCGCGTCCGCACAAGCGGCGGGCACCGTTTTTCACCACGGCGAAGGCTTCGGGGAGAATAGCATCCAGCTCGGCTGCCAGTTTTTCGGAGTCGGAAATTTTCGCCAGCCGCTCCTTCCACTCATGCGTCTTCGCCCGGAGCGCCTCATCAGACAAGGACTGGAGGCCTGCCTCGATTTCGTTGATTTGTTTGACGATCGGCATCATGCGGCGCAACTCGCGCTGGTTTTTTGAGCCGACGATTTTTTTAAGGATCCAACTGAACATGGCGAAAAATAGTGTGGCAGACATCTAAGGGGGCGGAGCCGAATTGGAAAGGGGGAAAAGCCCTACGCATCGAGCGCGCCGTTCTTTCTTCCCGCATTGCGAAACGCCAGCGACTCCGACAGGATGCTGCCGATGACGCCAGGGCGGTTGACATTTTTTTCCAGACTCACGAGCACGCTGGTGCTGTGGGCGCTGATGTTGACGACCGTTTTCGCGGGATGGGATATCGGCTTCTTCTCGCTGCTCTCCTTCATGGCGCTGCGGGCGCTGTGGGAATACTACCGCATGCTCGAGCACGACGGGATCAGCGTCTTCACGCTCACGGGCCTGATCTGCGCGGCGGTGCTACTGGTGGGGGGATTCCTCATCGTGCGGTCGGAGGGGCCGGAAAACAGCCACGACTTCGAGTTGCTCGTCTTGGTGCTTTTTCTCCTGACAATTTTTACCCGGCAGATGTTTCGCGGCGCGGAAAACGATCCGCTGCGGGCGATGAGCTACACGGTTTTCGGGCTTTTTTACATTCCCTGGCTTTTCAGCTTCCTCACTAAAATCATCTACCTGACCCCGCGTCTGGAGAATGGACTGACGAGTGGGCAATACTACGTGCTATACCTCGTGGCCGTGACCAAATTCAGCGACATGGGGGCGTATGTATTCGGCAGCCTCTTTGGTCGGCGGCCCTTCGCGCCGCACATCAGCCCTAAAAAAACTTGGGAAGGATTTGCGGGTGCGCTCATCTCGTCGCTGCTTTGTAGTTACTGGATGTATGCGCTCATGCCGCAAAAACTCTCGGCCTTTAGCTTTGGCGACCTCACCGTGCTTGGGCTTTTGCTTGGATTTGCGGCGGTGGTCGGTGACCTGGCGGAATCGGTGGTGAAGCGCGGGGCTCACACGAAAGACTCCAGCTCCATGCTGCCGGGCATCGGCGGAACGCTGGACCTCATCGACAGCATTCTTTTCACGGCGCCGCTGCTGTTTTTCTACATGCGCTTCGTGCTCGGCATTGGGTGAGTTTGCAATGGAGGCTTGAGTTTTTGCGTGCGCGAATCAGTTTGCCAATGGACAAGTGACATGTGGTCTAGAAGGCCTTGTTAAAATAATCCCCATCTCATGAAAAAAGCCCTCATCACCGGCATCACAGGACAAGACGGTAGCTACCTCGCTGACCTCCTTATCAACAAAGGCTACGAAGTCCATGGCATCATCCGCCGGGCGAGCACTTTCAACACGGCGCGCATCGACCACATTTACTCGGATCCGCATGTCAACGGCGTGAGGCTTTTTCTCCACTACGGCGACTTGGCTGATGGCGTGAACCTCGTGAAACTCATCTACGACCTGAAGCCAGACGAAGTGTATCATCTCGGCGCCCAAAGTCATGTCCGCGTGAGCTTTGATATTCCAGAATACACCGGCGATGTCACCGGCATCGGCACCACGCGCATTTTAGAGGCCATGCGGGAAGCGGGCGTGAATGCGAGATTTTACCAGGCCTCCAGCAGCGAGATGTTCGGCAAGGTGCAAGCCGTGCCGCAGACCGAAACAACCCCCTTCTGGCCACGCAGCCCCTACGGCGCGGCGAAAATGTATGCCTATTGGATCACGGTGAACTACCGCGAAGGCTACGGCATGCACGCCTCGAATGGTATCCTCTTCAACCACGAAAGCCCCCGCCGAGGCGAGACCTTCGTGACCCGTAAAATCTCTCGAGCCGCCGCCGCCATCAAGCTCGGCAAGCAACAACACCTCTACCTCGGCAACCTCGACGCCAAGCGCGACTGGGGTTACGCCCCCGAATATGTCGAAGCCATGTGGCTCATGCTCCAACAAGATCAACCAGACGACTATGTGATCGCCACAAACGAAACACACACCGTTCAGGAATTTGTCGAACACGCCTTCGCCCGCGTGAACCTCGATTGGAAAGACTATATCAAATATGACGCCCGCTACGAACGCCCCGCTGAAGTCGACCTCCTCATCGGCGATGCTGCGAAAGCCAAAAAACAACTCGACTGGGAACCCAAAGTCCGCTTCCCGGAACTCGTAAAAATCATGGTCGATGCGGACATGGCATCGCTGCAAGGACTGCCGGTGCCGGATCCGCTGACGCCGGCCTATCGGTAGGAAAATTGAAAGTTTCCGTCATAATCCCCTCGCTCAACGAACGCGACAACATCCCGCTTGTCGTCGAGCGGCTTGAGAATCTCCTTCCCAGGGACAATTGGGAAATTGTTTTCGTTGATGACGATTCGCAGGACGGGTCGCGGGAGGTTTTGATGGAGCTGGCCCGCTCGAAGCCGCACGTGAGGTTTATTCGGCGGATTGGGCGGCGAGGATTGGCGTCGGCCTGTTTGGAGGGGATGGCTTCGAGTGCGGCGGATGTTTTTGCGGTGATGGATTGCGACTTGCAGCATGACGAGACGATTCTTCCGGCGATGTTGCGGGCTTTTGAGGAGGATTCTGAGTTGGAGTTGGCTGTTGGAAGTCGTTATACTGGAAAGGGTGGAGGGACCGGGGATTGGTCGAAATCGCGGGTTTTTGTGAGCCGGTTTGCAACGAGGATCGGGTCCATCGTTCGCAAAACGGAGTTGACCGACCCGATGAGCGGATTTTTTGCGATTAGGCGCAATATTTTTGAGGAAACTATGCGCCAGATGACTGGCAAAGGCTTCAAAATCCTCCTCGACATCGTGCTTTCGGCGGGTCGCCCGCTCCGCGTGCGGGAGTTTCCGTATGAATTCCGCACGAGACAGCACGGCGAGAGCAAACTCGATATCGTGGTGGCGTTTGAATACCTCTACCTGTTGGCGGATAAAATTTTCGGCCGATTCGTTCCGGTTCGCTTTGTGCTTTATGTATTGGCCGGATTGAGCGGCTTGGTGCTTCACCTTGCGACTCTGGGCGTTTTGCACAAGTTGGCGTCTGTTCCATTTATCACAGCGCAGATTTTGGCCACGCTTGTTGCAATGGCCTCGAATTTCCTGGTGAACAACTCCGTGACCTTCCGCCAGCAGCGACTCAAAGGCGGCCTGCTACTGCCCGGCCTCGTGGCCTACATGGTCATTTGCGGAATGGGTGCCATCGTGAATGTGCAATCAGCGGAATATCTTTTTGATCAAAATATTCCCTGGTGGTTTTCCGGAGCGGCGGGAGCACTCGTAGGCGCCGTGTGGAACTACGCGGTTTCGACCCAGATTGTGTGGACCTGGCTTCCCGGCGTTCTCAGAAAATCAGGCCGGAAAAAATAGCTGCGCTGAAGGGAAATCCCCGTCGCCAGAGACACCTCAAGGCGCTTTTTTCAGCGCCTCGGCGAGGATGCCTTCGGTGAGGATTTCGGGAAGAATGACAGGCTCCGTGGGGTTTGATGCGGAATAGAGAACATAGAGCGGCACGCCCACTCGTCCGAAGCCTTTAAGCGCACGGGTTATTTCAGGGTTGGCATTCGTCCAATCGGCTTTGACCGGCGTGATGTTTTTTTCCTTCAGAATCGCGCGAATCGCAGGGGTATCGATCGCCGTGCGCTCGTTGAATTTGCAGGTGATGCACCAGTCGGCGGTGAAATCCACAAAGACCGAACGCCCGGCGGCCAACTCGGCTTGAACGCGCGCCTCGGAAAATGGCACCCACTCCAAGCGGTCCGAGGCTGTCAGCCCCACTTGGGCGAATTTTTTTCCGAGAAAATACCATCCACCGCCTACAAGAGTGCATGCGATGAGCGCCAAGACGACCATGCGTCTGACCGTAGAGACAAGCGGACCGCAGAACGAGCCCAGAAGCCAGCAAGCGAAACCGAGGCAGAGCAGAAACGCGCAAAACCATACGACCCCGTCGATGCCGCGCTGCCCACCGACGATGGAAAGAATCCAGACCAGCGTCGCGAAGAGCGGAAAGGCCATGAATTGCTTCAGCCTCTCCATCCAAGCGCCCGGGCGCGGGAGAAATTTCAGCCATCCCGGGCTCGCGCTCAGCAGGAGATATGGCAGCGCCATGCCAGAGGCCACGGCTGCGAACATCGCAAAAATCACCAGCGCCGACTGGCTGAAGGCAAATCCCAGCGCACTGCCGAGAAAGGGAGCGGTGCAAGGCGTGGCCAGAAGCGTGGCGAAAACACCCTGAAAAAACGAACCAGCCAACCCCTCGCTCGAGCCGACGGATTCCATCGCATTCGAAGCCCGGCCTGGCAGGACAAATTCAAAAACACCAGCCAGGTTCAGCGCGAAGACAAACACCACGGAGCCGATCACCACATTGAACCAGGGATTTTGAAATTGAAACGCCCAGGTCACCTCGCCACCGCCGGATTTGAGCGCGACGATCACCGCTCCCAGTCCGAGAAACCAAACAAAAATCCCACCTGCAAACGCCAGCCCATGCAGCAGAATGCTGCGGCGCGAATCGCCAGCCTGTTTGATGAAGCCGAAAATTTTCAGCGAAATCACCGGTAGCACACACGGCATGAGATTCAAAATCAGACCGCCCAGAAATCCGTAAAAAAGCGCCAGCGCCAGCGAGAGGGTCGCGACCTCGTCTGCTGGAGCCGCGCTCGCAGCCGAGTCCGAGACAACCCACTCCCGCCGCGCGGAACCTTCCCCGACCGAAAGCACACCGCTGAATGGACGGCCCGCCTTGATGCTGAGCGTGTCAGGCGGTGAAAAGACGGGATGCCCCACAATTTGATTTTCTGCAGGCAGAGGAAAAAGCTCCAGCGGCGTCCCCTGCGGCACTCCCTGCACCTGCAACGAGAGGACATCACCCGCACGCTTCCAAACCAGCTCAAACGGAGGCTGCGAACTCAAGGGCAACTGCGAGCGGAACTCCTCGAAGAGCGAGGAATTGGCTGGCTCCGCAGACTTCGCGACCGGCATGGTCAACTCGAGTTTCTCCCCGCCCGGCACACAAATTTCCTCGCACACAAGCCACGAGACATCCGCACGCAGCGTGACATTTCCTGAGACGGTCGAAGCCGGAGTGATACTCGTCAGGAGCAGCACTCGACCACCGTAAGCGTAAACCTGAATATCCCCCGGCTCGGTTTTTTTCTCCGGCACGGGCCACTGGATCGGCCCCGCCGTGAAGCCCGGCGGCAACTCCCAGTCGATGCTCGTGGGGAGACCCGCGTCCCCGCTGTATTGCCAGTAGGTATGCCAGCGCGGAGCCATTTCCAGCAGCACGCCGACTTGGAACGCCTGCCCCGGCACGATGGCCGAGGTGTCGGCAAGCAGGCTGGCCTTCACCAGCACCTTGCCCTCGTAAACCTGCGCCTCGGCAGGCCGGGCCGCCATGAGTAAAAAAGCAAGCCCCAGAGCGAGTCGGAGAGCGTTCGTCATGCTTTATTAAACATCCGAATCCCGCTCGGATCAAGGCAGCGAGGAGGTTTTTAAAAAATTCAGGATCACTTGCTCGGCGGCAGCGGCGGCTTCGGGAACGAGCCCGTGTTGCATATGGAAGCCATGCGGCATTTTCCCGCCGATATGGAGTTGCACAGCGGCGCCTGCACTGCGGGCCCGCTTCGCGAAATCCACACCATCGTCACAGAGCGTGTCATCTTCTCCGACAATCACGAGGGTTGGAGGAAGGCTCCCCAGATCGCCATGTGCCGGACTCGCGCAGGGATCCGTCCAAAGCTCCTGATCGGGGGCATAAATAGCTCGCTGGAAGGCGAGAAGTTCGAGGCCATTGTAGGGATGATCTTTCCCCGAGCGCCTCATGGAGGCGTGTTTCTCGAGTTCGAGGTCCAACACGCCACAGTTCAGCATCAACTTGTCTGGCAAAGGCAGGCCTCGGCCACTGCAAAAAAACCAGAGCGCCGCAGCCAGATTGGCTCCCGCCGAGTCGCCACCCACCGTGATCTCGCCGGCGAACATTTTTTTCATGGCGAAAAAAACGCCGGCGCAATCATGCAGAGCGCACGGGTATCTATCCTCCGGAGCCAGCCGGTAATGCACGGCCGCCACGGTCTGTCCAGACAAGGCCGCCACGCGCTTGGCCCAGCCGATGTGTTTTCCCGAAGCGGGCGCGATCCATCCGCCACCATGCAAATAGACAAAAGCCCGCGGAGAGGCTCCAGGTGGCTTGCAAAGTGTCACTGGCACATCGATCCCGGCATCAAGCGAAGGCAGACTGATGTCCGAGACTTCGACCTCAGGGAAAGCATTCAGGCTGGGATGGTCTTTCTTTCCCCACAATTCGCGAATCTCCGCCACCCAGCGATCGCGCATGGGAACTCCCGGCACGAGCTGGCGATACAAATCCGCCGCCGGCCCGCTCAACATCTCTTTCGTGAGGCCGTTTCTCATCGCGCTGCCATCTTCGCGGAATTCACTTCGTCCATCGCCGCCTGCAATTGATCCAAGCGCTGCTCCCTCGGACCCCACAACTCCACCAAAAGCGGTCCATTCCGCTCCGGCAAAACCTGAAACCGACCCTCTCGATAAATTTGTTTGAAAATCGCATCCACCTCATCGCGATAAGCATGATCGACCGGCCGAATGCCATCCGCCTCCATCTCGACCTGCCAGGCGTCGGATTTCGGCACAAAGGCCAGAATGTCGAGATGATCGAGTGATTCCCTCACGGCAGGAACCATCGACTCCACAAAAGCGGCATCGATATCCGTGCTGCCCTGATTCGCTGTGTATTGGGAATAAGCGATATAATCCACCGGCGCGCGGTCAAAAATCACATCATCCGTCCATTCGCCATACCGATGAATCCGACTGATGTTGTAATACATCTGAATGCCGTTGTGCAGCTTTGTGGAGGCATCACGGAAGAGAATTTCATACGGTCCATAAAGCCCCAGCGCACGGTAGGGCTCCTCCTCGCGACGGAATGCCGGATTTTTTGCAACCCACTCGTTGACAACAGTCGATTTCCCCAAGGAATGGGATCCGGATATGGCGATGCGCATGGTCGAATTTGTTTGCCATAGCCTGCACCTTCAAAACCGATTGGAAATGAAAAACTCGCCTCCGGCAGCGAGCGACTGCGCCGCCAAAGGGGCGATTTTTCAGATGCGGACTATTTCAGCTTGGCAAGAAACATGCACGATTCGCCTTTGGCGTTGACGATATCCATTTTGAGTTCAGATCCGCCGCTCTTCCCTGTCGGATTTTTCCAGACGACTTTGTAATGCTTGTGACAATCCTTGCACTCGATCATCGCCCCTTCTGCGCACAACTGCTTGGCGTGTTTCTCGTCTTTCACATCAATGATCGTAATGGTGTCCGACGCCTTGCACACAAGGACGAGTTGGGATTTCGAGCCGAGCTTCTCGACATCGGATTTCTTTTGGATGGTTTCCAACGCCGGACCGCCTTTCCATGGAGGGAGTGCCAAAGCGGATGACATGAAGAGCGCGCAAAGGGATGCGGTAAGGGTGAGAGATTTTAGGGTTTTCATTGTGTTGGTTTCTGCGCCGCAAACATGGGCACGCGGCCCTACGCCCGCCAATGGGGTCTTTCCCGCAGACTGCGCCACAGCTGCGGTTCCGGTGCTCCTCAAATGAATCCTATCGATGGGCAATCACCCCATTTTGAAAAGGGACGCCGCATCCGATCTTGAACCATGAAAACTTCCCTATTGTTGCTGTCGGCAGGTCTTGCCGGAACTGTGGCCATGACATTTTTCCTCCTGCTTCCACGCTGGCTGGGCCGCGTTCATGTGGATGTCATACAAGCCGGAGGATCCTTGGTTGTCGGCTCGGGCAAGCCGTTCGCGTTTCCAGTCGGATTGGCCATCCACATCGCGATGGGTATCGGCTTCGCATTCGTCTACTCCGCATTTCTGAGTCTTTCCTCGCTGCCATTCAACGCCCTCACCGGCTTGCTGCTCGGCAGCATCCACGGCGTCATAGCCATGTTGCTGGTGTCGATTTTGATCATGGAACACCACCCAGAGCCCCGATACCACGACCGAGGCCCCTCCACCGGCCTGGCCCAACTCGGAGCCCACATGCTTTACGGAACTATCGTCGGTTCGGTCGTGGCTTTATTGCGTTAGCCAATCGCTTTGCCACCCGCGCGGTAGCGCGCTCGTTTGCCTTGGAGGGACATCCTCTGGCATGTCCCATTTCTCTCGATCAGCATGGCAAACTCATCAATGACCGACTTCGCCTTGCACATGCGCATTCGAGACGGCTGCGCTCCCTTGGGACGCCGCTGCGCGGCTGAATAATGGGTCATGCCGGAGGATGGACCCTCCCATGGTGGCGCGCTACCGCGCGAAACTCTGCAACTGCGCAACCGAGACGGTCGCGCTCCCCTCTTTCGTGCGGTGGCACATTTGTTTAGGTTTAGGCGGCGGAAATGTGTGAGCTTGGCGCGGCGGCTTTTCTCCAGTTTTGCGGGGACATTTTCATTTGCAGGCTGAAGCGGCGATAGAAGTGCGAGATGTCGTGGTATCCGCACTCGAAGGCGATGGTTTTGATCGGCAGGGCGCTTTCTTTGAGCAGGCGTGCGGCGTGGTGGATGCGCAGGCCGTGGATGTGGTCCAGCCAGGATTTGCCGAAGTGTTTTCGAAAAAGGCCGGAGAACGAGCGGCGGCTTATGCCCATGCGAGCGGCCACGGCGTCCATGCGTTCATCTATCCAGAAGGACTGCTCCAACTCCCGGCCGTAGGCCAGAATTCTCGCTTCGGCTGTGCGGGTGGTGCTGGTTTGCTCGGTGAGTCGTGCCGCCCCGACCACCAATTGCATGGCCAGACTCAGGCTCAACTCTTGGGAACCGATGCCGCCCTGGCGGGATTCAAAAACAATGCGCCGTAGGGCACTCAATGCCTGATCGACAAATAGACCATCCTCGATGATGCGGCATTGGCCGAACACCGCATCGAGCAATTCCTGCGAGGGAAAAACCTTTCGCCGCAGACAGAGCGCGTAGAGCGTGAGCGGATCGGCAGGATTATCCTCCAAGCGATGCTCGGTGCCTTCGGGAACGGAAATCAAAACAGGCGCTCGAAGCTCATGGGTTATGCCTCGCAGATGAAAGGCACCTTGCCCTTCGAAGATGAGAATCCATTTCGGGAAGGCGTCTTTGCGCCAATCCATGAAAAATTCTGCGCTGTGGTGGCTTTCGATCACCGCCACTCCATTTGCTCCAAAAACAGGTTCAACCGGGCGGTTGGTGAGATTTTTTCGGGATTTTGGCACGGATGTTTTTTCAATATTTTGCCCGATCTGCAAATTACATTTTCTCGTGCCCGCGAAGCCACCGCGACACGCTGTGGCGCTCCATCCCTCTCCACTCCATGGCCACAGAATCCATCCCGCTTTCCGAAGACTTGCCCTTTCAAATCCTCCGCACCACATGGCAGCCTGTGGTGAACTCTGCCGACCTTCCTGCGGGCAAGGTCACTGGCGCCACGCTCTTGGGGGAGACCCTCGTCGTCGCGCGCTTTCCCGACGGCTCGCTCCTCGCCGCGCGGAATGCGTGTCCTCACAAAGGCTACGACCTCAGCAAGAGCCATATTTGCAATGGTCGCCTGCAGTGTGGATATCACGGCTGGCGCTTCAACAGCGCTGGCGAGTGTCAGGACATTCCGTCTCTGGTGAATCCTCCCGCCAACAAGCTCCAGCTTTCTCATCTGCAAAATTTCGCCATTCAAGAGCGCTACGGTATGATCTGGGTGCGCCTCTCCGAGCACGAATCCGCCCCGCTGCCCGAAGTGCCCGAGTTTGAAAATCCCGACTGGACCTACATCGTTGCGCCGCCGATGCGCTTCCAGTCAGGCTACCGCAGGGAAGTCGAAAACTACCTCGACATGTCGCATTTCGCCTTTGCCCACAGCACGACGCTGGGCGTGGCGGCGAACCCCATCATTCCACCCATGAAGATCGAGGAGTATGAGGATGGATTTCTCATGGATGCGCCGTTCCCCGCGCTTGAGAGCCCTCACGAGCAGCCCGGCAAACTCCAGGAGGCCCACCGGCGCCGCCAGCGTTGCTATTTGCCGAACTTCACCACTATCCGCCAAAGCTTCGCCGACGGCGACGAACGCGTGCTGGTGCACATTCCCAGCCCGATCTCACGCGAGGAATGCAATGTCTTCTGGGCCCTCGCAATCTCGCCCGGCTTCCGTGGTCCCGCGCCGGAATCCCAAGTCGAATTCGCCACGGCCGTTCTCAATGAAGACCGCGAAATGTGTGAAAATCAAATCCCGCACGAGGTGCCGGTGAGCCCCGTAAAAGGCGGCTGGGGCGTGCTGGTGATGCCCGGCGACACGCTCGCCAACACCTTCCAGAAAACACACCGCCAATGGCTCATGCGTTCCGCCAAGCAAGCTGTGCCGGTTTAACGACCACTTCCAAACACCCACCCCAACAAAACATGAAAAACCAATCCATCCCATCCACTCCTGAAATCCTCACCACCACCGTCGGCTCCTACTCGCCGATCGACTGGCTTGCCGCTCTACCCAGCGAACAAGCCGTTCTCGACGCCACATCCGTCGTCATTTCCACCCAGCAACGCGCCGGCATCGATCTGCCCACCGACGGCGAGCTTTACCGCTTTGATGTGAACCATCCCGATACCAACGGAATGATCGAGTATTTCATCTCACGCATGGGTGGCATCTCCACCGCCGTGGGATTGACCGATGCCAAAGCCTTCCGAGCGAAACAGGAAATGAGCTTCCGCCGCAAACCCGCCGGCGTCGTGCGCGGACCGATCACCGAAGGTGTGCTCGACCTCGCTGAGGATTGCGCCCGTTCGGCATCCGTCGCCGGTGGCGCTTTCAAATTCACACTCACCAGCCCCTACATGCTGGCCCGCACACTCCTCGACAACCACTACGGCAACTTCGAAGCGCTCACCATGGCGATCGCCGATGTTCTCGCGGCCCAAGTCGCCGATCTGCCCTGCGCCTGTGTCCAAGTCGATGAAGCCAACATCCCCGGCAGCCCCGAAGGCGCACCCGTCGCGCAGGCGGCCATCAACCGCATCCTCGATCAGGTGAAAGTCGAAAAGGCCGTGCATTTCTGCTTCGGCAACTACGGTGGCCAGACCATCCAAAAAGGCGAATGGAAACACTTGCTGAATTTCCTCAACGGCCTGCACACCGACCACCTCGTGCTGGAACTCGCCCACCGCCCGGAAACCGACCTCGATGTGCTCAAGGACATCGACCCCCGCATCAAGCTCGGCCTCGGCGTCATCGACATCAAAGTGAACCCTGTCGAAACAGCCGACGAAGTGGCATCCCGCATCGACCGCGCCGTCAAAAAAGCCGGACCCGGCCGCGTCCGCTGGGTGCACCCCGACTGCGGATTCTGGATGCTCAAACGCTCCATCGCCGACCGCAAAATCGAAGCCCTCGTCGCCGGCCGGGACAAATATCTCGGCCGCTGATTGGCAACGCGCCCGATTCGCGGTGGGCTTAGGAATCGCGGGCCGGCCAGACTACGGCGGATATTTCCACACCTGCCGACGAAAACATCGACGCTCCGGCGCATTGGGAGGGTCATCATCTTTCATGACCCATTTTTCAGCCGCGCAGCGGCGTCCGAAGGGAGCATTGTCGTCTCGACCGTGCGTTGCGCCGAAGACGCGGCATCGATCCCCATGATTATCTGCGCGACGTGCTCACCCGCATCACCGAGTCCACAAGTTGGCAGATCGCAGAACTCACCCCGGAAAAGTGGGCGGACAAGAAACCCTCGCTGAAAAAGGCAGCGTAGATGCTGTAGGTGTCGTGGAATTCGCCTACGACATTTACACCACCCCTCGAAAAAACAACGGCGTGCTCCGCTCAACGCTTACGCTCCGGCGCATTGGGAGGGTCATCATCTTGCATGACCCATTTTTCAGCCGCGCAGCGGCGTCCGTGGGGAAGCATGGTCGTCTCGACCGTGCAGGCTACTGGTGTTGTTTTGCGGTTTCCTTCCGTGCCGACGGGGACGTCGGCGCTCGTGTGCCCGGCATGGGCATGAACAAGTCAGGAAAAAAAACCTAGAAACAATGACCGGAAGCAGTGACAGCAACCGTAGCGAAAGCCAAGGCGGGTTCCGCGAGGAATTCAGCACGAAAGAAGGC
>JBILWM010000131.1:0-6071 GCA_044369905.1 Terrimicrobiaceae bacterium
TGGCAGCCGCTTGCAGATAAGGCGCAGATTTTTCACCATCCAGAACAGCGCCTGCGAATTCGCTCATCGGCTTGTGCGGGTAGCCGGGCTGGGCCTCGACAGCCTGCAACCGGTCGCGCACGGCCTGTTCGGCAGCGGCTTGGAGCGGGCCGTCGATCGTGGTGTAAATTTTCAGCCCGCCCTCGTTCATCTGTCCCGGCTCCAGCACGAGTTCCAACTCGCGAAGTATGGCATCCATCGCCCAGTTGTCCTCCGGCGAGGTTTTGATGCGCGGCATGGCGAGGAGAGGGCTGGCCGAGGCCTCGTCGTATTGAAGGGTGGTGATGAACCCAAGGTCGCGCATGCGGCCAAGCACGGTGTTGCGCTCGCGCAGGGAGCCTTCTGGATTGTTGAGGGGTGAAAAGCGGTTGGGGCTGCGAATGAGACCGGCGAGGGTCGCCGACTCGGGGAGATTGAGTTTTGACGCCGGTTTCCCAAAGTAGGTCTGGCTTGCCGCTTCGATGCCGTAGGTGCCGGAGCCGAAGTAAATGCGGTTCACATAGGCCTTGAGAATTTCCTCCTTCGTGAGTTCGGTCTCGATGCGAAAGGCCAGCGCGGCCTCGATGAGTTTGCGGTGCAGGTTTTTTCCCCCGAGAGGAAAGCTATTTCTGGCAAGCTGCTGTGTGATCGTGCTGGCGCCCTCGCGAAAGCCGCCAAGGAAGAGGTTGCGCACCACGGCGCGGGCGATGCCGATGGGATCGATGCCGTGGTGTTTGTAAAATCTCGTATCCTCGCGGCTGATAAGCGCGTTGTAGAAATCATTCGAAACCTTGTCGAACGGCACAACCACACGGTTTTCTCCGGCAAGGCGGGAATAGTATTTTCCCTCGTGGTCGTAGATCACCGAGCGCTCATCCATTTCATGAATCTCCGTGAGATCGAACAAATGCGCCCAGCCATAGTAGCCGGCTCCAACGATCGACCAGAGCAGGGCAGTGACGATCCCGATCTTGAGCAGCGAGACCAGCAGGACATGGCGCTTTTTGTGGCGCTCCTTGGCGAGCGGCTTTGCGGCGCGGCGCGGCTTTTTGCTGGATTTGGGCTTGGGCACTGGTGGGGATTAAAGCATTTTACGGGGAAATCCGACACGCAATCTTCCTGACCACCTGTGAAAATTCAAATCCTCACCATCTTTCCCGATGTCTGCCGAAGCGTTTTTTCGGAAAGCATCCTCAAGCGGGCACAGGAAAAAATTCTCGCCACGCTTGAAGCGGTGGACCTCCGCAAATGGACCAAGGACCGCCACCGCACGGTGGACGACGCGCCCTACGGCGGCGGGCCAGGAATGGTCATGAAGATCGAGCCCATCGACCTCGCGCTTTCCGAAATCCGATCCCCCGCATCCAAAGTGATCCTCCTCACACCGCAAGGACGCAAATTTTCCGACTCCATCGCCCGCGAACTTGCCAAGGAAACCGACCTCATTTTTCTCTGCGGACACTATGAAGGCATCGACCAGCGCGTGGCGGATCACCTCATCGATGACGAAATTTCTATCGGCGACTATGTTCTCACCAGCGGGGTGCTGCCCGCATTAGTCGTCACGGATGCCGTCGTGCGGCTCATCCCCGGCGTCCTTGGCGACGAGGAGTCGGCGCAGCAAGATTCGTTTTCCGCCGGCATCCTCGACCACCCGCACTACACCCGCCCTGCCGAATACAAAGGCTGGAAAGTTCCCGAAATCCTGCTCGGCGGCAACCATGCGGCGATTGAGAAATGGCGGCATGAAACAGCTCTCGAAGCGACACAAAAGAGGCGACCGGACTTGCTCGCAGGAGACAGCGCCGGGGCAACATGCGATCTACGATAAATGAGAAAAGAACCACCAAGCGGATTGAATGAGGAATTCCATGTTGATGAGGTGAAAAAGCGGAGCTGTTTGCTGGGGGCCTTCCTTGGCGACGCGCTGGCGATGCCGGTTCATTGGTATTACGACCGGGCGGCCTTGGCGCGGGACTATGGTCGCGTTGTCGATCTTGTCGCTCCCAAAAATCCCCATGCGGACAGCATCCTTTGGCGCTCGAGCTACACGGCTCCAAATCCCAAAGGAGAAATCCTGCACGAGCAGTCCGCATACTGGGGAAGGCGCGGCATCCACTACCACCAGTTCCTGCAGGCTGGAGAAAACACGCTCAATATGCAGCTCGCCCTAGAATTGCTCACCGTGCTGCGCGCGCATGGAAATTACGACAGGGCCGAATACCTCAAGCGCTACATCGATTTCATGACCACGCCCGGTCGGCACCGGGACACCTACATCGAGGAATGCCACAGGAACTTCTTCACCAAATACGCACGCGGCAAAAAGCCCGAGGACTGCGGCGGGGATGACATCCACATTGGCGGATTGGCCCATGTCGCGATTCTGGCCGCATGGTATGCCGACAACGAATCCGCCGCACTGGAAGCCGTGCGCGAACATGTGAGGGTGACCCATCGTGGTGAATTTGTGGAAACAGCCGCGCGCGATCTCACCAAAATGCTCATCGCCATCCTCAACGGGAGCGGCGTCCGCGAAAGTATCGAAAAATTCGGCAACGGCTGGGTAGGGCGCAAGAAATTAGAGGCATGGGCGCAGAGACCCGACGAAGAGGTTATTGGATCAATCCTCAGCCCCGCTTGCTACCTGAAAGATGCATTCCCCGCCGCACTGTTCCTCGCTTGGAAGTATTCGAACAACCTCGAATCCGCGCTCATCGCCAACACAAACCTCGGCGGCGACAACTGCCACCGGGGAATTGTCGTCGGAGCCTTGGTCGGCGCGGGCGGCACAGCGGTTCCGGAGCGTTGGTCAAAGAATCTCGCCTGCCGTGAGCAGCTGATTTGAGGACCGACTGGAAAGAGCAGTCACCCGACAGCCCTTTGCAGCTTCCTTCTCCGCCAGGCAAGCGGGGTGGCTTTTTTGTGCCGACTGAAGACGCTGATGAAATACGAGGGGCTTGAAAATCCGCAGGCCCATCCGACTTCGGCCACATTGTGTTCGGGTCTCTCGAGCAAGTTGCAGGCAAGGTCGATTCTCTCGCGGGTTATCCAGGCATTGAGCGCAACGCCTCGTTCGGCACGGAACCGGCGCGTCAAATGATCCGCCGAGCAACCGACCCTGGCCGCAAGTGTCGCCACACTTAGGTCAGGACGGGAAATTTCCACCCGGATGATTTTTTCAACCTCGGCCACCAAGGGTGTGGATGTGCTTTCCTGCTGGGCGGTGTCTGTGTTCAGGCCACTGAGCACCGAGACGAGAAAAGCCATCACAAGCCCCGTGGAGAAACCTCGTTGAAGGCTCTTGGGTAGGCGATGCTGGTTGGAGGCCTCTTCAAGGAACGAGAATGCTTTGATTGGAAGCGGAGACGCGAGAAAGTCGCCACTCTGGATGCGTCGCGACTCATCAGCCCATCCACGCAAAAGCATGCACCCCGCCGCATGATTCATGAGCACAATTACTCCATATGGCGTTTTCAGATCGATCGGGGTTTCCGCGTGAGGCACTCCTGCTGGTATCACACAGAAATCTCCGGTCTGAAGACGGAATGATCCGCTTGGGCACTCAAAGTCTGTGGCTCCGCCTGTTTGGAGAAAAAACTCCGGCGTCGTGTGAAAATGGGATGCGTGGCGGCGCGTGTGAAGGCCTATGGGTTCGGGGACAAATAAACGCCCCCCACCTTTTGCGATACGCTTGCGCAATCGCTCCAGCTCATTGGAAAACTGACTGCGAATGGCAGTTTCGTTCATATCGGTTTTCTTACATTTTTTTCGTCTTTTTACAATTCAAACGGGTTGTGTCGCTCACAAAATCTCAAGTAAACAAGAGGCTATGTTGTGCGTGCATTTCCGCAGAACACAAACCCAATCATCGAAAAAACTATATGTCATCCTCCATCAAAACACTCGTCTGGGGAGAATTCCGCCACGAGAAGAAGACCCCCAAAGTCGCTGCCCTCTACCCGAACGGCATGCATGAAACGATTGCCGACTTTCTTCGTCAGGACAAAAACCTGTTGGTTTCCACCGCTTGGCTCGATCAACCGGAACATGGACTCACGACCGAGGTTCTTGCTGCGACGGATGTCTTGATCTGGTGGGGCCACATGGCTCATGGCGAGGTTTCGGACGAGGTGGTCGCGCGAGTGCGCCAGCGTGTGCTCGAGGGCATGGGGCTCATCGTCCTCCACTCCGGCCACTACGCGAAAATCTTCAAAGCCCTCATGGGAACGACATGCTCCCTGAAATGGCGGGAATCTACCGACAAGGAGCGCATATGGAACATCGCTCCGCACCACCCCATCACAGCAGGCATCGGCGAGTATTTCGAAATCCCCTCCGAGGAGATGTATGGCGAGCCCTTCGGCATCCCAACACCCGATGAGTTGATTTTCATTTCCTGGTTCACCGGCGGCGAGGTCTTCCGCAGCGGCGCGACATGGCAGCGAGGCAACGGACGCGTGTTTTACTTCCGTCCGGGCCACGAGACCTATCCGACCTACCACCACCCGCAGGTTCAACGCGTCATTTCCAATGCGGTCCACTGGGCCAAGCCAACGGTCTGCATCCCGGATGCCTGCCCGAATTCCGCCCCGCTGGAACCACTCCCCATCGACCCTGAAGCAGCTGAACGCCCAACCGAAGGCCATCGCTAATGAAAAAGAAATCACCATCTCGTAAAAAAATCCGGATCGGCATTGTTGGAACCGGAGGCATGGCGAATGTCCATGCGACAGAGTTCCTGAAAATCCCCGGCGTCGAGCTTGCTGCCGTCTGCGATGTCGATGCCAAGCGGGCGGAAGAGTTTTCCGCCAAGCACGCCGGAACGGCGGCTGTATTCACCGACTTCAAGAAACTCCTCTCGGAAGGTGGAGTGGATGCCATTTCGAATGTGACTCCCGACAGCCTGCACGCGCCGCTCTCGCTTCAGGCGATTGCCGCCGGCAAGCACATCCTCTGCGAGAAGCCGCTCGCCACGAACCACGCCGATGCGCTTCGCATGGCCCGTGCGGCCAAGAAAGCGGGCGTCATCAACATGGTGAACTTCAGTTACCGCAACTCGTCGGCGTTTCAGAAAGCTGCGCAGCTAGTCCGCGACGGGGAACTCGGCGAGATCGTCCATGTCGAGGCCAGCTACCTGCAGAGTTGGCTCTCCAGTCAGATCTGGGGCGACTGGAAAACAACACCAGCCTGGCTCTGGCGGCTTTCCAGCAAACACGGCAGCAAAGGCGTGCTCGGTGATGTGGGTGTCCACATCCTGGACTTTGCATCACTCCCGGTCGGACCGATCCGCAGCATCCAGGCCCGTCTGAAAACCTTCACCAAACTCAAAGGCAAACGCATGGGCGAATACCCTCTGAATGCCAACGACTCCGCTCTCATGCAGGTCGAATATGCAAACGGCGCGCTGGGTGTCATCCACACAACCCGCTGGGCGACCGGCCATGCGAATTCGCTTTTTCTCCGCATCCACGGCACACGCGGCGCACTCCGACTCGATTTGGACAAATCCTCCAACGAACTCGAAGTCTGCCTCGGTGAAGACATCCACAAAGCCAAATGGACAACGCTGAAAGCCCCGCAAACGCCGAGCATCTACGAACGCTTCATCACAGCCATCCAAACCGGCAAACAAGGAGAGCCCGACTTCGCCCGTGGCGCCGAAATTCAAAAGGCGCTGGATGCCTGCTTCGAATCCGACAAGCTCGGACAGGCCGTTAAGCTTTAGCACGGCCTCCCGCTGCGGTGTTCGTTCACCGATAAATTTGCCGCAGCCCGCGCGGCAGCGCGCTTCGCAACTTGGGAGGGTTCATCCTCCGGCATGACGCAAAGTTCAGCCGCGAAGCGGCGTCTCTGCAGTCTCTTTCACGGTCGAGACGACCATGCTCCCCTCTTTCGCGCCCCGCGCGGCAGCGCGCTTCGCAACTTGGATCGGATGGGCCCACGGGGATTGCGCCCCGTGAGCCTTCCACACCACCGGACATGCGGTTTTCCGCATCCGGCGGTTGAACCGGCAGTGGTCAGCATTTCTCTGCTGCCGCCTCCGCGAAGGC
>JBILWM010000132.1:0-6070 GCA_044369905.1 Terrimicrobiaceae bacterium
GAGCCAGCGCACTTTTTCCTCACCTACTTCACGTCCCTGAACTTTGATCGGCCATTGCATGGCCCCTCTTTGCTCTCAAATCGGATTGTAGTCCAGCTTTTTTTGCAACTATCGGAGATGCGCCCAAATGCTTTCGACTCCCGTCGTGGAAATGGAGTCCTGCTGCTGCTCTGGGCTCCATGCCCCATCAGTGCCGAGCGCGGCTTCCGCATCCTCCTGTGCGTGTCATGTCTGCCCAGTTGCGCCCCATATGCTTGCTGTCGTTGCGATCCAGAATTTCAAACTCTCACCGCCGATTGCTGCGCATTGCTGGACCAACAACAACGAATCCGCTCCGGGCTTCTGCCCTGAGCCGGCGACACCTCCGCCACGGGCGGTGGCCTAAATTTGCGCCGGGGCTTGATTTTCGATCAGGCCGTCACTTCTCAAAAATTCCATTCTGAAAGGAAAATTATGAAATCATTGATTATCGCCATCGCTCTGGCCTGTGCCGCAGTGGTTGGTTCTGTTCAAGCTGCCGGGACCTCGTGCCCGACCTGCTGCAAGGACAAGGACTGCGCCACCTGCTGCAAGGGCAAGTGCTCCGAGTGCAAACAGTGCAATAAGTAACGCGCTCGAAATGGCATAAATTGCCAACGCGGCTCTCCGAAAGGGGAGCCGCGTTTATTTTTACCCGGCCGGTTTACAAGATCGCGAGCCGACCATTCGACAAACGGGCGCGCGTTGCGGTATTGTCTGGAAATGTCCTTCGTTCACCTGCATTGCCACTCCGAGTTTTCCCTTCTGGACGGAGCTGTGCGTCTGGATGAACTGGTCAAAAAGGCAGCAGGCTTCGGGATGCCGGCCGTGGCGGTGACGGATCACGGGAACCTCCACGCGGCGGTGCCGTTTTACCAACAGGCGGAGAAGACCGGGATCAAACCGATCATCGGTTGCGAGATGTATGTCGCACCGGGCTCGATGACAGATAAGAACGCCTCATCCGCCAAGGATGCCGCCTTTCATCTCACGCTTCTGGCGACAAACGACGAAGGTTACCGAAATCTCGTGAAGCTCTCGACCGCAGGGTATCTCGAGGGTTTTTACTACAAGCCGCGCGTGGACAGAGAGCGCCTAGCCGCGCATTCGAAGGGGATCATCGCCTTGAGCGGATGCCTGAAGGGCGAAGTCTCCACGCTTTTGCAAGCCGGACGCTTTGACGACGCGCAGGCGACGGCGGCTGTCTACCGGGATATTTTCGGTGCGGAAAATTATTTCATCGAAATCCACAATTTCGGACTGGATGCCCAGCGCCGGATCAATCCCGAGCTGGTAAAACTCGCCCGCAATCTGAATCTCGGACTGGTTGCCGCGAATGATGTCCACTTCCTTGAGAAGTCCCACCACGAGGCTCACGATGTGCTCATCTGCATCGGCACGGGGGCGAACATGGTGGACGAAAAACGCATGCGCTACAGTCCCGAGCTGTATTTCAAATCCCCCGAGGAAATGCGCGCGCTCTTCGCCGAGCTTCCCGAGGCGTGCGACAACACGCTGCGCATCGCCGAGCGGTGTAATTTCAAGATGGAGTTCGGCAAACCGAAATACCCGAATTTCGATTCGCCCGACACGCGCAGCCGCGAGCAATACCTGCGCGACCTCTGCCATGAAGGACTGCGCAAGCGCTTCGGAGGGCGCGTGGATACCGACCCCGAGCTGAACAAGCGCCTCGACTACGAACTCTCGGTGATCGAGAAAACCGGTTTCATCAGCTACTTTTTGATCGTCTGGGATTTCATCCGCCATGCAAAAGACAGCGGCATTCCCGTGGGCCCCGGCCGCGGCTCGGCGGCTGGTTCCCTCATCGCGTATGTGCTGGGCATCACCGATATCGACCCGCTCCGCTACGGGCTTATTTTTGAGAGATTCCTGAACCCCGAGCGCATTAGCCCGCCCGATATCGATGTGGACTTCTGCATGGAGCGCCGAGGCGAGGTGATAGAGTATGTGCGCCAAAAATACGGCGAACGAGCCGTGTCGCAGATCGTCACCTTCGGCACGCTGGGTGCAAAGAGCGTGATCCGCGATGTCGCCCGCGTGCTGGGCTGGAGCTACTCAGACGGCGACCGCGTGGCAAAGATGATCCCGAACGAGCTGAATATCGACCTCGAGAAGGCGCGCGAGAAGAACCCCGAGCTGCAGACGGCCATCGAGAACGAGGCCCCCGTGCGCCAACTCTGGGACTACGCCACTGTGCTCGAGGGTCTGAGCCGCAACACCGGCATCCATGCCGCTGGCGTGGTCATCGGGGACCGCCCGCTGGATGAATTCATCCCGCTCTGCAAGGGCAAGGAAAACGAGGTCGTCACCCAATATGCCATGGGCCCACTTACCGACCTTGGCATGCTCAAAATGGACTTCCTCGGCCTGCGCACACTCACAATCATGCAGGAAGCGGTGCGGCTCATTCACGCGAAGGTGCCGGATTTCAACATCGACACCATTCCGGTCGACGACCGTCCGGCATTCGATATCTACAATCGCGGCGAAACACTCGGCGTCTTCCAAATGGAAAGCGGTGGCATCACGAATTGCTGCAAGCGATTTGATGTCGGCTGTATCGAGGACATCATCGCCATCGGCGCGCTTTATCGTCCAGGCCCGATGCAGTTCATCGACGACTACATCGAGCGCAAAAAGGGAATCAAAAAGGTCGAATACCTGCATCCGCTGCTCGAGAAGGTCTGCTCGGAAACGCACGGCATCATTGTTTATCAAGAGCAAGTGCAGATGGCCGCCAGCGTGCTTGCAGGCTACTCACTCGGCGAGGCCGACCTGCTACGCCGCGCCATGGGAAAAAAGGACGCCGAAAAGATGGAGAAGGAGCGCAAACGCTTCGTCGAAGGCTGCGGCACGCACAACAACATCCCACCCAAAGTGGCCGACGCCATCTTCGGGTTTATCGAGAAATTCGCCCAATACGGCTTTAACAAGTCGCACAGCGCCGCGTATGGCTGGATTTCCTACCAGACCGCCTACCTCAAAGCCCACTTTCCGCGTGAGTTCATGTCCGCCATGCTCACCTTCGATGCCAACGATACCGACCGTCTCGCCGTGGTCATCGCCGAGTGTCGGCGCATGGAGATTCCCGTGCTGCCGCCGGATATCAACGCCAGCGTGCTCAAATTTGCCCCCGAGACCGACGGCCCGGGCATTCGCTTCGGGTTGGCATCCATCAAAAATGTCGGCGCAGGCGCGATGGAATCCGCCATTTCCGAAAGGGAAAAAAGCGGCCCCTTCCGCACGCTGGAGGATTTCTGCTCGCGCCTCGACTCGCGCACGGTGAACCGCAAGATCCTCGAGAGCCTTGTCAAATGCGGCGCCTTCGACTGCCTGGACAAAAATCGCGCCGCTCTTTTCGCCGAGATCGAACCCTCGATGGCAGCCGCCGCCTCGCTCCAGCGCGACCGCGCGAGCGGACAGTTCTCGCTCTTCGGCGACACGCCACTCACACCGCCGAAAAAATCATCCAGAGCCGCCAGGATCGAGCCTTGGAGCAATTTGGATACGCTCAAACACGAGAAGGAACTCCTCGGCTACTATGTGAGCGGACACCCCCTCGACAGCTACGCGGGGAATTTCGACTCCGGAAAATACAACACCATCGCCCAAGCGCGCGAGGCCACCGAACCCGGCACATTCAAGCTCGCGGGATTGATCATGTCCGTCGAAAAGCGCTTCTCCAAAAAAGACGGGAAACCCTTTGGCATCCTCATCCTCGAAGACTTCACCGGCTCGCTCGAAATCACCGCGTGGGATGAATCCTTCTCCAAAAACGCCGCGCTCTTTGTCGCTGGCACCGCCGTTTCGATCAACACACGCATCACCCGCCGCGATGAAGCCATCCGCGCCACAGCAGGCGCCGTTGCCGCACTCAAGGAAAAAACCTCCGTCCGCCCAGTGCGCCTGCGCCTCGCACGCGAGCGACTCGATGAACCCGCCCTGCAAAAAATCCTCGCCGCCGTTCAAGCCAACCCCGGCCCACGCCCCCTCATCCTGGAGTTCGTGCTTCCCAACGGCCGCTCGCTCGAAATGCCAGCCGGCGAGGAATTCGCCATCGGCGACGAACGCGAGTTGGTATCTGCGGTGAACGGGCTGGTGGTCGCTTGAGTCTCATTTTCGCTAACTCACCGACTCGACACATCCAGCGGACTCCGCACCGCGACGCCGGGCCGGTTCAGCACATGCGTGTAGATCATCGTCGTGCTCACATCGCTATGGCCAAGTAATTCCTGCACCGTGCGGATGTCCGCCCCACTTTCCAGCAAGTGCGTGGCAAACGAGTGCCGCAGCGTATGCGCCGTGATTTTTTTTGCGATCCCCGCCCGCCGCACTGCCACGCCCAGAGCCTTCCCTACTCCGTTGTCATGCACATGATGCCGCCGCCGCACCGCGCTGCGCGGATTCTTTCCCACACTCTTCGAGGGAAAAACCCATGCCACTCCCAGCGCTCCCCCGCCCGATCCTCCTCCTAACTAACAAGTTTTATAATGTTATCCCAAAGCATTTTATTTAACCACAGAGGACACAGAGAGCACGGAGGGACATTTCAGACAGAAACAAAAAATCTCCACGGCCTTCCGCGTCTTTTGATAAACTGAAATTCCTCATTTTCTACTCCGTGATCTCAGTGTCCTCCGTGGTTAGTTTCCGTCCAATCGCGTCCCGTAAAGCAAACGCCGCACCTCTTCCTGCGACAGCACCACAGGCAGCCGCGTCGTGCGCTTCGTCCGCAGCGCATCAACCTTCTCCAGCGGACGCTTGAGCACCTCCCCAAAGAATGATCTCTATATTCACCCTTCGGGCTACCAGGGAGTTTATTTCTACATCCCGATCGATTACTTAAAACTTAATTCTTAAAACTTAAAACTCTATCCTCCCACACCATCTCCCCTATAAAAACACCCAACGCCATCCGCGCCTGGTCGCGCGCGAAATCCTGCGCCGAACCGCCGACAGGCAACGACTCCAAAAATAACCTTGCCGCCACCTCGGGAATTTCGCTTGACTCTGCCCCAGCACTACGGCAAAACTTCAGAAACCGCTCCAAATGCACGCTCCACCAATACAGCGTCTTCTCCGCAACCTTCAGCCCTCGCCCCTCCACCATCCGCACTACCCACGCCTTCGGATGCTCCGCAACAATGTTCTCTTTCCCCTCACTCATGCTTCCAATTCTGCAACACCCACCCGAATTGTCCACTTTTTTCTTGCCTTGCTGGTTAAATTAGAATTTTGTGTGACCAAACAACGTTGGGCAAAAGAATATGCCAAAAATAAACTCTGACCAAGTAGCGTGGACGGAACAGTTTTCCCCGAAGAAAAAATTCGGAGTTATCCGGAAAAATCTATCGCTAGAAACTGGAGGAAAAAAAGATACTGGCACATACGGGGGCGGGCACCCATTCGATGTAGAACTCATTCGACTTCCCCCGAAAACGACAAATTGGCCATTGCATGAGCATTCAGCTCAATGGGAGGCATACATTATTATTTCCGGAACAGGAATCCTACGGACGCCTGAGCGGAGTGAAGAGATTCGAGGCGGCGATTACATCGTTCACCCCGCTGGCGAGGCGCATCAAATATTAAATGAAGGCAACGAGGATTTGATCTATTATGTCATCGCCGACAACCCACAGGCTGACGTTATTTACTACCCGGACTCTCGGAAATATTTCATTAAGCCTCAGCGTAAGGTCTTTGACACTGAGGCGAACTACTTCAAGGGCGAAGAATGAAAGCCACGGAGCCCAACGTTAAAGGGTGTAGCGGAGGCGAGGCACGAGCCCTCTGACTGCACCCATGGTTGAACAAGCCCGGTTTGTAAGGGGGAGGCAGGGCGTATGCGGTTTATGTTTGAAACGGGACTCCGGGGAGTGTGGACCAAGCCGCCAGGTCGTTGAAAATCGCCTCGTCGGTTGCTATCGAAAGACGAAGGCAAGGTGTTTTTAGCCTCCAAGGCCGGTTCAGCGCTGGCCATTTCTTGTCTGTGCTGGGCTTTGGAATATTTTTGCCCACGGAACTGCGG
>JBILWM010000004.1:0-60890 GCA_044369905.1 Terrimicrobiaceae bacterium
CTTGAATATGGTCAAATTCACACTCCTGAACCTCCCAGTTCATTCCCAATCCCAGCAACTCGTGAAATAGCTTTTCGGTTTTCATCCTATATTCTTACGCTACTCCCACTGAAAATGACGAAGAACCGGAAATGACTGCATGATCAAGCCGGCTTTGACTTATCCCCAGCAATTAGAGCGGCTCAAAGAACGTGGCTTGCTCGTTCCTGACGAGCCCGAGGCGCTGCATATGCTGGCTCATCACAATTATTATCGGCTCTCGGCTTACCGCTTTCCTTTCACCGTCCCTGGGCAGCCAGACCGTTTTCAGCAGGGTGTCACTTTCACTCAGCTCTGGGAGCTCTACCAGTTTGACCGCACTTTGCGCCATCTTGTGTTGGAGGGCTGCAAACGTGTCGAAATCTCCGTGCGCTCCCGGCTGGCCTACGAGATCGGGCATCAGCTCGGCCCTCTGGCCTATCTTGAAAACCGCCATTTCCGTGAACCCCTGGAGCACGCCCGCACCCTAACCAAGTTGGATGCCGAGATGAGCCGCAGCCGGGAAGAGTTCATCCGTCATCACAAAGGTAACCTCGGCATGCCATGGCCGCCCGTCTGGGTGCTTTTGGAGGTCGCCTCGTTTGGGGTCGTCTCCAGACTCCTCGCAGGCCTCACCCCGCCGGCGCTGCGCCAACGCGTGGCAGACACCTACCAGATGGACGAGGGCACCTTCTGCTCCCTCTTTCATCACCTTTCAGTCCTTCGAAATGCCGCCGCCCACCATGCGCGCATGTGGAACCGTCACTTCACCTTCACCTTCCAATTACCTCGGAAAAAGCCCCCGCATCTTCAGATAAACTTTCATGATGACCGCACGCAGCTGGGCAACCGGAAAGAGCGCCGCATCTACAACTCCCTCGTTCTGCTCGCGCATCTCGTGCAGACGATCGAACCCGCCGCCACTTGGCCGCACCGGCTGGCCCGTCATCTTCTCACCCTCGATCCCGCTCTCATCCCCAACATGGGCTTCCCCTCCGACTGGCAGACCCGACCGATGTGGAAAGAACTCCTCAACGCTCATCCATGACACTCGAAACCTTCTTCGAAAAGTTCGACCAGTTTGCCGGTGCACCGGGTGCGGTGGGGAAGATGCGGGGATTACTTATTCATTTTGCCGTTAGCGGAAATCTCGCGCCGAACGATCCGCGAGAGAAGCCCGTGGCCATTTCACTGTCCGGGCCACCACCGGACAAAGCTGACTTACCTTCAAACTGGCGCTGCGTGCTCCTCGGGGACGCCTTCACGTTTGAGTATGGTGACAATCTGCCTGCACCAAAGAGGACTGAGACGGGCGAGTATCCGGTGTATGGCTCCAACGGAATTGTCGGAACCCATGACACCTACCTCACGAGCGAGCCTGCGATAATCGTCGGACGAAAGGGTTCGGCTGGCGCGCTAAATATCGCGACTGGTCCTTCGTGGACTACCGACGTGGCATATTTTGCTAGGCCCCCAAAAGACATCGACCTTCGCTTTACTACATGTTTTCCACTCTTCGACTCGATGACCTTGGAAAGGGAATCAAACCCGGCTTAAGCCGCAAAGAAGCGTATGCGCTCCCCATCGCGCTCCCGCCGCTTGCCGAGCAGAAGCGGATTGTGGCGAAGGTGGATGAGTTGATGGCGTTGTGTGATCGGCTGGAGGCGCAGCAGTTGGAACGGGAGGCGCAGGCCGGACAGCTCGCCCGCGCTTCGCTGACCCGCTTCGCCGACGCGCCCACCCCGGCCAACATCAACCTTCTCTTCCATTCCTCCTTCCCCATCTCGCCATCCGACTTGCGAAAATCCATCCTCACCCTCGCCGTCCAAGGCAAACTCGTCCCTTTTGACACGAATGGCGAGGAGCAAGCCGTCGGCGACCACATCGAGTTTCAGAACGGTTACGCATTCAAGAGCGAGTGGTTCAAACCCTCTGGGATGCGCCTTTGCCGAAATCTGAATGTAAGCCATGGAACTCTCGATTGGCGTGAATCTGCGTTTGTCGATGAAAAGGTTGCAAAGGAGTTTGAACGCTTCGCATTATGCGAAGGTGACATTGTCCTCTCTCTTGACCGGCCGCTTATCGCGACAGGCTTGAAAGTTGCGCGAGTGAGGCAGGTTGATCTTCCATGCCTTCTGCTTCAGCGGGTTGCAAAACCAGTGCCGAAGCACGCTCAACTAGACCTATCATATTTCATGCTCTGGCTAAATTCCTCTGAGTTTGTGGACTCTATCGATCCAGGTCGGAGTAATGGCGTGCCGCACATTTCGACGAGGCAGGTTCAGCGCCTTCCATTCGTCCTCCCACCCCTCGCCGAACAACGCCGCATCGTGGCCAAAGTTTCCGAACTGATCGCCTTGGTGGATGAATTGGAAACTCAACTCGCCGCCTCCCGCGCCGCTGCCGAAAAACTCCTCTCCGCCCTCGTCGCCGAACTCACCGGAACCACTTCACGCATGCCTGTTGATTCATGAACTCTGCTCCCACTGCGCGACAGGGCCAGTTTCTCGCTTACATTCACCGATACGGACTGATCAACGGGTGTGCGCCGGCGGAAGCGGACATGCAGCGGTATTTCCAAATCACACCGCCGAGTGTGCATTCCATGGTTTTGACCTTGGAGCGGCGGGGCTTCATCCAGCGCGTGCCGGGTCAGGCGCGGAGCATTACCGTGATCGTTCCGCCGGAATCTTTGCCTCCCTTGAAACGCATCCATCGCTAACCATACCAATCTATGCCTGACGAAACCAACAAACCTACGCGCAAGCCAGGCGGCTGGAGCGCCGCCCGCAAACATCTCGCGACATGGGACACGCCCGCGCTGCTCGCCCTCGTGAAAGACCTTTATGACTCAGCGGCTGAGAACCGTCATTTCATCCACGCCCGCTGCCAGGCGGAGGATGGTGGTGGCGAGGTGCTGGAAACTTATCGGAGCAAGATCGTAGAGCAGTTCTTTCCCAAGCGAGGTTTTGGCAAGCTCAAGCTGGCAGAAGCGCGCAAGGCCATTCGCGATTTCCGCAAGGCTACAGGCAACATCCATGGGACGGCAGAGCTGTTGATGACCTATGTGGAGAACGGGGTAAGCTTCACCAACGAGTATGGAGACATCGACGAACGATTTTATGACAGCGTGGAATCGGCACTGGACGAATTGGCCAAGCTACTGCGCGCTGACGCGCGTGACCTGTATCCGCAGTTCCGGGACCGACTCGCAGACATCGAGGATAAGACTGATGGCATCGGCTGGGGATTCCACGACTTTATCACCGAAGTGGTTGGAGAACTTGAGGACGAACTCGGCGAACCACAGCGTGCGGGCGAGGTCTGACCGGCGTCAGGCCAGAAGTTTTCTGGCTGTTGCGATGGTGTCGATGTCTGCCGCAGATTTGTCTCGGCGGATGCGGGTGATTCGTGGGAAGCGGAGGGCGAGTCCGGAGGGGTGGCGGGGGCTTTCTCGGATGGAGTCGAAGGCGATTTCGAGGATGACGAGGGGTTCGACTTCGATGCGGTTGCCGGTTTGAGAGAGGGCGGTGGAGAGGAATTCGTCGGTGAGGGCGGCGATTTCGAGGTCGGTGAGGCCGGTGTAGGCTTTGCCGATGGTGGCGAGGGAGCCTGTTTTTTCGTCGCGCACGGCGAAGGTGTAGTCGCTCAGGACGCCGCGCCGTTTACCGTGGCCGTATTCCACGGCGGTGACGACGACATCGAGTGTGGCGAGGCGTTTTTTGAGTTTGATCCAGGCGAGGCCCCGGCGGCCGGGTTGGTAGTTGCTGGCGGGGTCCTTGATGAGGAGGCCCTCATGTCCGGCGGAGCGGATGTCGCGAAAGTGGGCGTCGATCTCATCCGCGCTGGTAGCGTGGAGGATTTCCGCATGGCGTAGGGGGGAGGGGAGGGCAAGTCCGCGCAGGAGCTCGCGGCGGCGGTGCAATGGTTCCTTCAGCAGGCTGGTGCCGTCGAGTTGCAGGATATCGAAAACAATGCAGGTGACTGGGATTTCATTTTCAAAAAAGAGGTCGGCCTCCTTGCGTCCGAGGCGCTTTTGGAGTGAATGAAACGGCAGGGGGCGTCCATCGCGCCAAGCCAGAATCTCAGCATCGAGAATGGCTTCATGCCCGAGTTCCGAAGCGGCGCGGGCTATCTCGGGAAAACTTGAAGTGACGACCTTCAAGTCGCGGGTGAAAATTTCCGCGCGCTTCGTGTTGGTGTGGATTTGGGCGCGAATGCCATCGAACTTCGGCTCGATCCAGAGCGTGGCCGCATCGGCAAAGCGGGCCCGCACGGCGGCGGCATCCGGTTCTGGCGAGGCCAGCATGCACTTCACTGGTTGAAAAAGTCGCATCGAGCGCTCGTGCAGGCGGCGGTTTTTAGCCATGACTGCCACGAGACCCAAGTCGCCGCAGAACATGTTTGCTTCGCGCACCTCGCCGGGATCGGCTTCGAAGGCTTCGGCGATACATTCCTCCAGCAAGCCTTCTTTGAGGCCGATGCGCAGGTCGCCGGAGAGGATCTTGACGAGAAACTTGGCGGCTACTGGCGGCGTGTCTTGAAAAAAACGGGTTAGGATTTCGATCTTCGCAACGCCCGAGCGGGCGGCGCGGAGGGCCTCCAATACGGCGGCAACTTCGGCAAGAGTGGGGTTTTTCGAGCCGCTGCCAGTGGCCATAACAGTTTCCGCCGTGAGGCCGCTGTCGTTGATGCCACGGGCGAGCGGTCGGAACTCGGCTTCGGAGATCCCAGAGGCTTTAATGAGGGCCTCGCGGATGATGGCCCGTCCGGCTTGATGCGGGGCGGCATCCATCGAGGAAAATGCCGAGCCCGAGAGCCAGAGCGCGGCGAGACGCAGGCCGGCCTCCTCCAGGTTTTGAAAGTAGGCCGAGAGGAGCCTTATCTTGGCCTGCTTGCCTGTGAGGGATGCGATCTCCTCGCCGATCGAGCAGAATCTCAGAAATCCCGATGCCACAGGTCCAGCAGTCACAGGCTTGGATGGTGTTCGCTGGCGGGGAATCTCCATTGCCAGATCGAGCTGGTTCGGCCCCGTGAGAGCCCAGGCCTCGATGCCTCGCGAGCGGAGATCGGCGGCGAATTCGGACGCAAAGCCATGCAGGGTGAGAACTCTTTTGGGGGCGATATTTTCCACATGCCGCAGAAGGTCGTCATAGCCGGCATGGTCCGAGAGCGGAAAGGCGGCATCGCAACGCATGCGGTGCACGGCTCCGGCATCCATCGCCCAGCCAGTGATGGCGGCAACGCGCCGTTTCTTCACCAGCGCCATGGCCCGGCTTCCAGCGCTGGTGGGAGGGCAAATGAGGACATGGCCCGCTGCGCTTTTTGTGTCCCATGGTGTGTGCTCGGGAAAAACGATGCCCTCCGATTCATAGACCGGGATCAGTTTTGCGATGGCGGAGTGTAGCATGACGCGCATTCCCGCGCCGCAGAGGTTGGCGAGGATTTCCTGAGACTTGCCGAGCGAATAACCCAGCAGGATGGGCGTTGCGCCTTCCTCCAGGGATTCGATGCAAAACTTGAGGATTTGAGCCATGACCTCCTCAAACGGCGGGAACACATAGCGAGGCAGCCCATAGGTCGTCTCCATGATCAGTGTCTCGGCGTGCGTGTGAGCGGTCGTTTCGGCACTGGCTCCCTGCCGGAGTTTGAAGTCGCCCGTGTAGAGGAGGCTTCCTTGCTCGGTTTCCACAAAACACTGGGCGGATCCCAAGACATGCCCAGCTGGCAACAGGCGCATGCGGAATTTTTCAAAATCGCGCAACTCGTCGAAGGGTAGGGGGATTTTTTCACCGTGCAGGGTGCCCATGCGTGCTTCCATGAGGCGAAGAGTGGCCGGGGTTGCGATGGTGCGCTCGTGGCGTCCAGTGTGATCGCTATGGGCGTGTGACACGAAAGCCAATGCCTTCGAGTAATGCGGATCCAGCCAGAGATCCGGACCGGGCAAATGCACGGCCCCGCGATGCCGGACCTCGATCATGCGGCTGTCTTCAGTTCACGGAGCCCGTGCCCCAGCGTTTGTGGAAGAATCGTTCCCATGGTGAAAAGAGAATACGATCCGCAAGGAGACCTATTGCCACAATAATGACCATGACAGCCACTACTTGATCCATCGCCAAGAGTTCGCGGCCGTATTGCAGGAGTTGTCCGAGGCCGAAGCCGGTGAGGATGGTTACGAAAATCTCCGCTGCCATCAGTGAGCGCCAGGCAAAGGCCCAGCCCTGCTTCATGCCGCCGATGAGGTAAGGAAGCGAGGCGGGCAGGATGACATTGAACCAGGTGTGGAGGCCCTTGGAGCCCATGGTGCGGGCGGCGCGCAGGTAGATTGGCGGCATGGAGCGCACGCCATCACTCGTTGCGATGAGCACCGACCAGAGGGTTCCCATGACCACCACAAAAAGCATGGCGGCCTCGGTCTGGCCAAACCAGAGCAGCGCGAGTGGCACCCAACACACACTTGGCAGGGTCTGAATACCGAGCGCGAGCAGGCCGAGCGTATCCTGGAGAAGGCGGAAGCGCGAGGTGAGGAGGCCTAGCGGAACCCCGAAAAGCAGGCCTATACCATAGCCGAGGAGCAGGCGTTGCATGGTGACCAGTGTCGATGACCAGAGGGTGCCATCCCATGTAGCCTGCCACATGTATTCGAGAACATTGAGCGGAGAGGGGAGTAGCACGGGCGACCACATCCCCGAGCGGGATGCGGCTTCCCACGAAGCAATCAGAAAGAGAAAAAAGGCGAGTGTGGAGATGCGGTGGATCATTCGGAGGCCTCCTGGCTCTGTCCGGCGGTGAAACCTTTGAGAGCGGTGGTGATTTCTGTCGAGTAGCGGGCGAGTTCCACGCTGTTGATGTCGCGGGGGCGGGGAAGGTCGATTCGGAATTCCGCGCGGACGCGGCCGGGATTCGGTGAAAAAAGAAGGACGCGGTCGCCGAGGCAGGCGGCTTCGCGGACATTGTGTGTCACGAAAATGATGGTCTTGCGGCGGGCTTCCCAAATGCGCTGGATGTCGCCGTAGAGGTGCTCGCGGGTCAGGGCGTCCAACGCGGCAAAGGGTTCGTCCATGAGAAGCACACGGGGGTTGGGAGCCAGTGCCCTCGCGAGGGCGACGCGCTGCTTCATGCCGCCGGAGAGTTCATGGATGTTTGCGTGTTCGAATTTCTCCAAACCCACGAGGTGGAGGTAGTATTTGGCCACTTCCCGGCGCTCCTTGGAATTCAACCCCGGTTTGAGGCGCAGACCGAAGAGGACATTTCCCATGACATCCAGCCAAGGGAAGAGCGCATGCTCCTGGAACATGACCATGCGGTCGCGTCCGGGGCCGGTGATGTTTTCGCCATTCGCCAAAATCTGTCCGCTGTCAGGTCGGTCAAGGCCGGCGATGAGGTTCAGGAGTGTGGATTTTCCGCAGCCGCTGGGGCCTACGAGGCAGAGGAATTCGCCTTCGCCGACTTTCACACTCACTTGGTCGAGCGCGAGAACCTTGCCGCGCTCGGTGGTGAAGGACTTTGAGATATTATTGGCCTCGATGCGCTCGGGGGCTGTGTTGGCGAGTTCGTTTTCGAGGCTCATCGTGATTTTTTTCATGGCTGCCAAAGAAGGTTTTTCAAATCGACACGGGCGCGCAGGAAGCCGACTTCGCGCGCATGCTGGAGAAATGCTTCAAATGGCTCGACCGAGATCGCTGTGTTCGGATCAAGGCGCGTCCAGGCCTCGTCGACAAGTTTTTGGGGTATTTCACGACGGGTTATGGCGCTGAGTTCGTCGCGCACGCGGCGGCGGGCCTCCTCGGGGTTCGCTCGAATCCATTCGGTGAGGCTCTGATGGGCTTCCGCAAATTTGGCAGCGAGCGCGGGGCGTTCCTCCAGAAAGCCAACGCGGCCCGCAAGCACAGTCGTAAGGGCCTTGGGATCGGAGTGGAAAATCTGGCCATCCGCTTCATTGATGAGGCGGGTCACCCATGGCTCCACCGTCCAGGCTGCATCGAGTTTCTTTTGTGTGAAAAGCTGAAGCATGTCGGGATTGGCCGTCGGGATGACCCGGGCGTCGCCTCCCACAAGCGTGACTTTGATTCCTTGCTTCAGCAGCCAGGCACGGCATTCGACATCCTGGGTGTTTCCGAGTTGCGGCGTCGCAATGGTTTTTCCTTTGAGGGCGTCTACCGAAGTGATCTCGCCGCCGCGCACTACAAGCGCCTCTCCGCCACGCATGGCACCAGCCACGACCCGAACCTCCTTGCCGTTGGCGCGGGCGTGGGCATTTACCACAGGGCTTGGTCCCACATAAGTCATGTCGATTGCTTTGGTAAAGAAAGCCTCCATCGCCGAGGGGCCGGCATTGTAAATCGACCACTCCAACTTGACGGGTTCCCCGAGGCGGGATTCAAACCAGCCCTTGCCTTCGCGCGACATGTTTGAGGCCACGAGTGCCTGAGCGTGAGTGATATTTGGAAAAAATCCCACCCGAACAACTTGCTCGGCGTGCGCTATGGCAAACGGGGAGGCAATGAGCAGAACAAGGCAGGTTTTAAAAAGTTGATCGATAAAATCAACTAATCCACCAATCCGGTGGTCTCTGCTTTGGCGTTGTTTCTGAAAAACTCCCATCGCGCGGAAGCTTCTCCGGAAATTCGGGAGAGTCAACGAAAGACTCCGGCTTGGCAGACAGCGGGAATTGGGGCAGGTTGCTGGCCTATGGGAAAGCGCGTCTTGATTTTATCTGCCTCCGTGGGTTCCGGGCATGTGAAGGCGGCCGATGCCCTTGCACGCGCCATGCGGGCCAGAAGTGATGTGGACGAGGTTCTCTCGGATGACTCGCTCGACCATACGAATGTCCTCCACAAGCAGTTCTACTCCACGCTCTATAAAAAACTCTCCGCCATGCTGCCGGAGTTTCTGGGCTGGTGGTATGAGACGAGCGACGACCCGTGGGTCGCCGACAAGGGGCGCTTGCTGATCGATCTGCCCCAGGCTTTGCCGCTCATCAATCTGGTGAGGGAATTCAAACCGGATCTGATTCTTTGCACGCATTTCATGCCGGCCGGGGTCATCTCCTGGCTCATTGCCAACGGGAAACTTGAGGCGCGTCTGGGCGTGGTGATCACGGATTTTCATTTCCATGCTTTTTGGATTACGCGCGCTTTCAATTGGTATTTCGTGGCTCAGGAGGACGATAAAATCCACATGGAGGCGCTCGGCCTGCCTGCCGACCGGATTGAGGTTACTGGCATTCCCGTTGAGCCCGAGTTTGGAGCGCCTGTGGATGTGAACGCCGTGCTGGAGCGGCATGGATTGCAGCCCGGAAGGCCGACCCTCCTCGTTGCCGGTGGCGCGCTGGGCATGAGTCCGGCGACGGCTGTCGTGAGGCAGTTACTGCAGTTGGACAGGGATTTTCAGGCCATTATCGTCTGCGGAAAAAATGAGGAAATGCTGAACGAGATTGTGGATTTGTTGAAAGACCGGCCGGCGGATTTCAGAGTCTTTGGCTACACAAAGGAGATGTCGGATTTCATGTCTGTGGCCACGATTTTGCTCAGCAAGCCGGGAGGTATGACGACCGCCGAAGCTGTGGCCTGCGGACTGCCAATGATGATTCTGGATCCGATTGGCGGCCAGGAGGAGCGCAACGCCGATGTTCTTCTCGAAGCGGGTGCCGCCGTGAAATGCACGGAGGTCACTCTCGTCGCGCACAAGCTGCGCCGCTTGCTGGATGATCCCGAGCGGCTCAGGCAAATGTCCCGAAATGCGCGTAGCCTCGGCCACCCGAATGCGGCGGCGGAAATAAGCCGCATTGTTCTGGAGGAGCCGGACAGGCGTCCTGTGGTCATTTCAAAACTTCGCGAGAAGGCCCTGCGCAAACGCATCGCCGCCGCAGGATAGGGGAGTCTCTATATGAATCATTCCACACCATTTTTAATCGGGGTCGCCACTTCGGGATATCAAAGTGAAGGCGGATACAACGGGCCCGGCGAGCCGCAGAACAATTGGGGCGCCTGCGAGAAGTCGGGCCGGGTGGATCGCACCGGACGCGCGGTGGATTTCTGGAATAGGTATCGCGGCGACTTCGAATTGGCCCGGGGAATGGGGCTCAATGCGTTTCGCTTGAGCATCGAGTGGACGCGCGTGCAGCCTTCTTTCACGAACGCGCCTGGTCCCGCGCCGGCTTTTGACGGAGCGGCGGTGGATGCCTATGCGGACCGCGTGGCTGCCTGTCGCGAAGCGGGCATGGAGCCTGTGGTCACGCTGCAGCATTTCACTCACCCAGCTTGGCTGGGAGTCGATGCCTGGCTGGACGACGGAACGCCTGGGGCTTTTCAAAAATTCGTTCAATTTACGATCGAGCGCCTCAACCAAAGACTCTGTGACCAATTCGGCCAACCACCTGTGCGGTGGTATGTCACACTCAACGAGCCAAACATGCTCGTTTTGAACACCTATCTGAATCGCCACTTTCCGGGTGGGCCGGAGGCAGGAATCCCCGTTGGCCTTCGCGCCTACAACCGCATGCTGGCCGCGCATGTGAGGGCCTACAATACGATTCACGATTTGTATGAGTCGCGTGGATGGCTCAAGCCGATGATCTCGATGAACACCTTTTGCAGCGATGTCTATTGGTCTGAAAACATGCTCCTCGATCTGCTGTGCCTCCGGCAGAACGGCATCAAACCCGCCGAAGCGGCGGATTATTTTCGCTCTCGAGCCGAGGCGCTTTCGCGGCACTTCACGCACATCGCGCTCCAGCGTCGCACGGATCTTGCCGCTATGGCTGGAGCCGGTCTGCACCGGTTGGCCAACTATTTTGCCTCGCGCGCGGCGACATCCGAGGCGTTCGAATGTTTCTTCACCGAGGCCGAACGCGCGCCAAGGGCCTGCGCGCTGGATTACCTCGGGCTCGATTATTACGACCCCTTTGTGAGCCATGCCTTGCGTGCGCCGGATTTTTCAGACCTTGAATTTAAAAGCCGCAGCATCTCCGCCCACATGCTCGATGTGCTCGCTTGCAAGTGGTGGGATTGGCATTTCCTGCCCGAGGGCATGACCGCCTTCTGCCAGTATTACGCCAGCGCCTTCCCAGGAATGGCCATTCTCATCGCGGAAAATGGCATGGCTCTGCGCAGTCGAATCGATGATTCCGGAGGCGAACCTCGCCGCGACAAGATAACCCGCAGCGCCTACCTCGAAGCCCACCTCCTCGAAGTGCGGCGCATGCTTGATGCCGGCGTGCCTGTGGTGGGGTATCTCCACTGGTCACTCACCGACAACTACGAGTGGGGCTCCTTCAGTCCTCGGTTTGGGCTTTATCGCGTCGATTTCCAACGCGATCTGGCTCGTTTGGAAGTGGACCATCTCGGCGACAGGCCCTCTCAAACCTACGCCAGACTCGTGCGGGAGATGGGGCTTAACTCGCTCACGGTCAATCTTCCGTAGCTGATCGCCGATTTTCTGATCGCACTCCGTAAAACTTCTCGGCAATACTTGGCATCCCGATTGCTTTAATATCCTCGCCGCAAGGGAAGATGGGAAAAACGAAAAAAAAGCTACACCAGACGGCCTGGTCTGCTCAAAAAAATACACCTAACAAAAATGGCTAAATACAAACTCGAATACATCTGGCTCGACGGATACGAGCCGGTGGCAAACCTCCGCAGCAAAACCCAAATCAAGGAATTCGCCAGCTTCCCAAAGCTTGAAGAACTTCCCTTGTGGGGCTTTGACGGCAGCTCCACCCGCCAGGCTCCCGGCGGCAGCTCCGATTGCGTGCTGAAACCTGTCGCGGTTTTCCCGGATTCCACCCGCAAGAATGGTGCGCTCGTCATGTGCGAAGTCATGATGCCCGACGGCACTCCTCACATCACGAATTCCCGCGCGACCATTTTGGATGATCCCGAGGCATGGTTCGGATTCGAGCAAGAATATTTCCTCTATCAAAATGGACGCCCATTGGGCTTCCCGGCTGAAGGTTTCCCTGCTCCTCAAGGTCTCTATTACACCGGCGTGGGCTACAACGCGGTTGGCGACATCGCCCGCGATATCGTCGAGCAGCACCTCGACATCTGCCTCGATGCCGGCATCAACCACGAAGGCATTAATGCCGAGGTCGCCAAGGGCCAGTGGGAATTCCAAATCTTCGGCAAAGGCTCCAAGCGCGCCGCCGATGAAGTCTGGATCGCCCGCTACATCCTTGTTCGCCTCTGCGAGCAATACGGCGTGGATGTGAACTTCCATTGCAAACCACTCGGCAAGGACTTCGACTGGAATGGCTCGGGAATGCACTCAAACTTCTCCACCAAGCACATGCGTGAAGTCGGTGGTAAGGAATACTTCGAGAATCTCATGGCAGCCTTCGATAAATACAAAAACGAGCATGTCGCCGTTTACGGGCCGGATAACCATCTCCGCCTCACAGGTCTTCACGAGACCCAGTCCATCGACAAATTTAGCTATGGCTTGGCTGACCGCGGCGCATCGATCCGCATGCCCCACAGCTTCGTTAATAACGGCTACAAAGGTTACCTCGAAGACCGTCGTCCAAATTCCCAAGGCGATCCTTACAAAATCGCCAGCCGCATCCTTCAGACGATTGCCACGGTTCCGACCAAGTAATCGTTCGCACGATTCGGTAAACCTCATCAAAAACGCCGCCTGTCAAAGCAGGCGGCGTTTTCTTTTTCAAATTTCACGCTTTGCATTCCGCGATCCTCATAAGAGCCTCGCGCCCGCCGATGGAAAAACTCAACGCCTTCTTCTGGAGCCTGAAGTCCGATACCTACGCCAAGCGAATCTGGCTCCTCTTTTTTGCCATCGTGGCTGTTCTGGCTTTCCTTCAACCCGCGCACAGAACTGTGACGCACAACTACAGCCGCGCGGCTTATCAGTGGTGGAACTCCGAGAACATGTATTCCCTCCAAGGCAAGGGATTCCTCTATTTTCCGCAATCCATCTTCATCTACACCCCTTTCTCGTGGCAGGAATTTCCCAAGGATCTTAAGAAATTCAACAAACAGCCGCTGGGCGAAACCCTCCTGCCCACGCTCATGCTACGGCTTGGCGAGGTTTTTTACCGCGCTTTTGCCATTGGGCTTTTCGGCTGGGCGATCTGGAGAATGTGCCGCTTTTTCCAGAGCGATGCGACCACGGCAAGCCTCTTCTGCTTGGTGACCGTGCTCGCCTTGCCGGCATCGTTCACAGCCGGGAAAAACGGACAATTTAATATGCTCCTAGCCGCCTCGATGATTCTCACGGCCCTCTGTGTTGCAGAAAAACGCTGGTGGTCGGCTGCGGCGTGGCTGATTTTGGGCGTCATCGCCAAGCCTCTCGGACTCGTTCCACTTTTGCTGATCGGAGCCCTTTATCGTCCTCTGTGGTGGAGGTTGCCGCTGGGAATACTCGTCTTTGCAGCGCTCTCATTTGCACACTACGATCCAAACTATGTTCTGAACCAGTGGCATATGTGTATCAAGCAGGTGACCATTGCCAGCATTCCGCCGGGCAACAACTACGACGACATCGCCGCCATGTTTCGAACCTTCGGATTCGACCTGCCCGATAAACAATGGTTCCCAGTCCGCGCCGCGTTTGCCTTGATCACGCTCGCACTCGCTTGGAGGCTCAAAAAAATCTACCCGGCCGCGATCGCACCTTTTCTGGTGACTGCTCTGTCCGCCGCTTATCTCATGGTCTTCAATCCACGCACGGAAGCAGTTTCCTACATCATTCTTTCTCCGTTTGTTGCTCTCTTTGCAGCGATGCTTCTGAGGCAAAAAATCATGACTCCCGTTGTATGGATTCTGGTTTTTATATGCATCGGACTCGGGTCCGACTGCTACGGCGATGTTTATAAACTCACGCGCATTTGGTTCAAACCCCTTCTGGCTTCAGTGTTTTTTGTCATTCTCGGCATTTGGGCGTTTAAAAAAATCCGTTCATTTGAATTGGCAGGAAAAACTTAAGTTGGTCTTTCGAAAAAAAAGGTTTGAACAATGTTTTCCGTTCGACACTCTTCGGTCCAGAGTCTGGCCTGACTCAAAAATCCCACATGTCCTTTCGCGTCGTCACATTCAACATGCAAAACGGCCAACCGTGGCGGGATGATGATCCTTTTCCTCCGGTGGTCGATTTGGATGCGGTGGCTGAATTTTTAAAGGGGCTCGATGCCGACATCCTTTGTCTCCAAGAGGTCGAGCAGGGCCACGATGGTGGCATGCAAGTCGACCCTCCGCCAAATTACACGGCCTTGAGAAAAGCTCTCCCCGGCTACGACTCTGTCTTTTCGTATCCCCTGAAAAACGACACCGAGCTTCCGTTCGGTCTCGGGCTCGCCATTTTCTCACGAACAAAATTAACCGGCTTCCAGAAAACCGACCTGCCCGCTGCGGAGTTGAAGTTCGAGTTCGCAGGCAAAAAACGCCGCGCCTCACCGAGGCTTTTGCTTGAGGTTTTGACAACGATGGATGGTCGGCGGTTGCGGATTCTCAACACCCACCTGCAGGCATTTTTCATGATCGGGGATTCGAGCAACGCCCACACCGCTCAGCGTGATATTGTGGAATCCAAACTCCGCGAGTTTGGAGACGCGCCGCTCCTTCTTGCGGGAGATATGAATTCCGCCCCCGACGAGTCGCTCGTCGAGCAATTCCAAAGCGCCGGCTTCCACACGGTTCAAAACGAGGAAATCACTTGGCGCCGCATGCCCTTCGTGACCGATCACATTTTTTACAATCCACTGCTCAGGCTTGTTTCCCGCCGGATAGAAAAAACAACCGCCTCCGACCACCACGCCGTCGTGGCGGATTTCGACTTTGTTTGAATCTCCGTTCCTCGGAGCAATTAAGCCTCCTTGTAGTGAAGGCTCAGAATTCTCAGAGCATTCGCGTCTTTTTCAGCCGTGAAAAGATAAAGCCGGAGCGCGATGCTGCCCTGCATCCATTGATATCCCACCAGCGTCTGCAGCACATCGCCTTCACGGTTGCGTGAGCGCGTGAGCAGGCGGCCGATGCCATATTTGGAATCCACATTGCGACGCACCTCCTCGAAAAAGAGATCGTATCTCGGCGAGTCCCAGGAACTGTCCCCAAAGTGGAGCTCAATCTCGTTCAGCATATCGTTCCGGAAATAAAACAAAGCCCTCTGAAGCTGCTTCTGCGGGATGCCCTCCACCACAAAAACCGTTCGGCCCTCCACGACCTTGCGCTCTGTGATTTTCGCTTTGATCCCGACCAGGCTTTGCTCCACACGAGCGGCGGATTCACCCCATTGGAAGTTGAACGGCACACGCATCTGCTGCTCGGCGTGAACAGCCGGCGAAAAACAAAGCCCCGCCAGCAGAAACAAAATACACCCCAGAAATCTCATGTCCCCCAACTTCCCGATTACAAGCGCCGCCGTCAACCATCTCGAAAAAAATACTCTCAAATACTCATTGCCAAGCCTTGAAAAAACGCGAATAAGGACATTGCAGATTGGATCAGGATTTGGTGGACATCCCGGAGAGAAAACTCCCTGGGCAGTTTGAAACCCGGCAGTCGGGAACAGGCCTCGATCTTTAATGCGTTAAATATAGTAAATACCATGGGTAATAAACTCTACGTCGGCAACCTGTCCTTCAACACGACAGAGATTGCCATTCAGGACCTGTTCTCGCAGTGCGGTGCGGTTTCCGAAGTCATGCTAATGCAAGATAAATTCACTGGCCGCTCCCGCGGATTCGCTTTCGTCACGATGGCATCCGATTCCGAGGCTCAAGCAGCTGTTGAGCAACTCCACGGCAAAGACCTCGACGGTCGCGCCCTTACAGTTAACGAAGCCCGTCCTCGCGAAGACCGTCCTCCAGGCGGTGGTGGCGGCGGCGGTGGACGCTTCGACGGACCTCGCCGCGATTTCCGTGGCGGTGGCGGCGGTGGTCGTGACGACCGCCGTGGCGGTGGTGGCGGCGGCGGACGCCGCGACTTCGGCCGTCGTTAATAGAAGCCTTTAAAACTTCAAACGGGCACCGAGCTGAAAAGCCGGTGCCCGTTTTTTTGTCCTCTCACCCGAGCCGTCCGACCAAAAATTTGGACGATCGTCCAAATTTTTGGTTCACGCCTTGCGCAAAGAATTTGCCGTTCGCTCATTCAAGATTTGCGCAAAACTTTGATCTTCTTTGCTGGAAGATTCACCGGTTCAAAAAAACCAACCACCTTCGATCCAAGGGCTCTCATGGGAGCGCGCTCGTCCTCGAGCGCTTTCGGGGCCGCCCTTGATCTCGGCATTGCGAGAATTCCCCGGTGATGCCGGGACGAAATTCCATCCCAGCACATTTCAGCGTCCGACCAAAAATTTGAACGATCGTCCAAATTTTTGGTTCGTGCAGGACGCGAAGGGACCGGTCTTCGGGGTGGCGATTTAAGGCTGGGCAGGGCCTTCGGCGTGGAGTGGGGGCGCTGGGGTGCGGGGGTGGAGTTTGGGGGTTACTTGGATACTCAAGGATTGGCCGTTGCGGGTTACTTGGATGTTTGCGGGCTCTCCTGCGGTGAGGAAGTAGGAGGCATCGAGCACATCTTCGCTGGATGCCACGGGGGTTGTGCCGATGGCGTTGACCATGTCGCCGGGCTGGAGACCTTGTTCCGCCGCGTTGGCGCCGGGGTTCAGCGCGGTGATTTTTGCCGTTGTGCCGTTGACGGGTTCGGGGGCGTCTTCGACTTCTACGCCGACCCAACCATGGCGGAGTTCGCCGTAGCGGGCCATGTCGTGGCGGATTTTTTCGGCGGCGCGGATTGGCAGGATGTGGCAGGAGCCGCTGTCGTTGATGCGGGCGACGAGGATGCCAATGACTTCGCCGTTCAGATTCAAAACGGGTGCGCCGCCTTCACCACGGCTCACGGGCATGTTCGCGCGGATGTGGGTGGTTGAAAAAAATTGTCCCATGTGCTGGCGGTCGTGACCGGCGATCATTCCAAAGCTGGCGCTTGATTCGCGGTCTTCGGAAAATCCGATGGTAATAACGGGTGTGGCAGTGGTGGCATTTTGGGAGTTGCCGATTCGAATGAACGGACTGATGCAATCTGTCTTGAGGATGGCAATGCCGCTGCGCTCGTCGGTGGTTAGGACGCGCGCGGGAACGGAGTTTCCGTTAAAGGTCACGGTCACATCCTCAGCGTTCAAGACCACTCCCGCGTGGGTGTAGATCATTCCAGTCGGGTCGATGAAAAATCCGCTGCCGAGCCGGACGCCCATGGAGTCGCTGGCCTGAACGCGCACAACGGCTTTTTGGTTTTCCTCAAAAATCCTCCGTATTTCGCAAGTGATGTTTTCAGCCAAGCTGGGCTCCGCCGCCTGAATGCGCGCAAGGGGCATCGCGAGCAAGGTTGCCGCTGTAAGCACGGCGACGCGCGCCGGAAAATTAAAAGCTGCGTGCAGAGGCATAGCTCACCGGTCTCGCAGGTAGGACATATTGCACAGCCGAACCGTTTTTACCCTTCGCGGGGCGTGCTTTGGAATCCAGTTGCACCGCGCCGGATGAGGCCAGCGTGAGGTTTGAAGGTGTGTCGTCATCCGCCCAGTTCATAACAAAAACCGCAGCAAAGACGGCTGCGGCGAAGGATGATGCCATGGCCAATCTGGGCACAGGTGGCATGACGAACATGGAGCAAAAACGATCCCATGCGATTTGCAGCAAGGGGCGGTGTATCACTTCGGATCTCTGGCGCGCTTGGAATTCGGCAAGGAAACTTTGAAAGTATTCCTCCGAGGGTTGTTCGTAGCGTTTCAGTCGGAGAAGCTTCGTAATACTGTCTTCGTTATCCATACGGCGGGTTATCTGTTAATAAACTCCTGAAGGTAATTTTGCAACTGTCGGTGGGCATAAAAGAGGCGCGAGCGCACCGTGCCCTCCGAAATCTTGAGAACTTTGGCGATCTCCGCATGTGGCATGCCTTGAATATCGAACATGGTAACAACAGCTCTATGGTCATGTGACAGCTTGAGCATCGACTCGTTCAATTTTTTTTGAAGTTCGCCCAGATTGACTTCGCGGCTGGGATCCCCATTGCTGGTCGCTTCGATAAAATCCGGGTCGTTGAGGATGCCGTTGTCGACATCATCCAGGCTCATGGTCTTTTTGCGGTTCCGCTTTTTCAGGAAGTTGATCGCCATGTTCACCGCGATGGTATGCATCCAGGTGTAGAAAGAAGATTTCCCCTGGAAGCCTTTGATCGAGCGGTAGGCCTTGGAAAAAATATCCTGCAACAGGTCGTTCGTGTCCTCATGGCTGGCAGTCATGTGGTAAACCAGCCCGTAGAGCCGGGGGCTGAACCTTACGACCAGCTCGTCAAATGCACGGGCATCCCCCGCTTGGGTGCGGCGGACGAGTTCGTCATCTGGTGGCTCGAGCGTTTCCATTTACAGGCAAGCCCGCACCTCTATCAAAAGCCCCCGCCGTTGCGGAGAAAAATCGTCCTGTGCGGAGGGGTTGCCTGATGGGAAGTGACCAACTGCGCCAGCCCTCCTGACACTCGAGTTTCAGCCAAATCCAGAGTCCATCGAACGCAGTCTGGAAGAGCTGCCCGAGGCGGAAATTGAATCCTCCCACCAGATCCCGTTGGCCCTCGTTGTGTTCACCGAAGACTCCGCGCTCTCGGCGGTTTCTTCCCATGGCGGCCAGGCGGCGGTTGTAGAAACGCATGAAGCGGAAAAATGGTCCAGCCTCTCTTGGTGAGAACGGAGGTTTCAGGATCGCCTGCGGACCGTCTTTGTAGAGAAACCGGACGATGTAGAGATAGTAGGTCACGATATCGAGGCGGAAGGCCACGCGCATGAGGTCGATGTCGCCGAGGTAGTCGTATTTGTCTTGGTAGAGGGCGCCGAACATCCGCTGGTAGCTGATGCCAAAATCGCGGTTGTGTTTTTCCACAAGCGGGGCGGGGTTTTCACCGTTGTGGCATTTAGCGATGAGTTCCACGGCGGCGGATGCCGTGAAGGCGATCCAGTCCATGCCGGGGCTGTAGAGGGGATCGATAAAGGCCGAGGCGTCGCCGACGAGGAGGAAGCCATCGCCCGCGTGGCGCTCGGACCAATACGGCAGATTCCTGCGGAAGTGCACATCGCCTTCGACAAACTCCGCATCGCGCATCATGACCTGCGCTGCGGGATGTCTGGAGAGGAATCCGCGCAGTTTTTCGCCAACCGTGCCTTCTTGTTCGCTCCAGTCCACCAGCCGCTGATCAATCACGGTGCCGATGCTCACATCGCCGTTCTTCAACTGAATCCACCAAGCCCACCAGCCATCGCCCGCGAAGTGGTTGGTCGCCGTGCCTCGAATGCCGAAAAATCCCTTTTTGCTCGCATCGCTGCCAACCTCGGAGTCGAGGCCGTCCCAGTCGCCCGTATTCCGCCAACGGCTCCACGCGGCGAGGGTCGGGTGGGCTTCGTTGGTCTGGAGCCAGCCATTGGCGCGGGCGAGTTGGGCTTTGACACCCGAGGCATCGACTACCCAGCGGGCTTTGAGGATTTTGGATTCGCCGCCAGATTGCACGCGCACCTCCTGCAGGCCGCCCTCCTCGAGCCTGACATCCAGGACTTGTGCCGGTCTCAGCAATTCAACCCCGGAGGCAGCCGCACGGCGCAGGATCTCCTCATCGAGTTCGGAGCGGTCGATCAAGAAGGCGGGAACGGTTGAGAGATATTTCCCGCCGAGTTCCGAGCAGTCGCCGGCGGCGCCGTCGGGCCGCTTGGAAAACCAGAACCGGAGACCGTTTTTGGGAATCTGGGTTCGGACGAGGTAGTCCGTTAGGCCCAGCATGCGGGTGAGGAAAAATCCGCTCACCTCCGTAGTCGCCTCGCCCACGCGGCGCTTGAAGGCTGTGTTTTTTTCAACAACCAGAATGCGCAGCGACGGATTCCGCCTTTTCAAAAGAAAGGCTGTCGAGGCTCCTGATAGGGCGCCGCCGATGACGATCACATCGAATTGATCCCGCATATCAGGGTCCCAGTCCATAGGGGACGAAAATACGCCTGCCTCTTGCATTTAGCCAAGCTCCATCGAGGGGGTGGACGATTTTCCGCAAACGAGCTAAATTAGCATCGAATCGACCTCATCAACCCATGCCGATCTACGAATTCCACTCACCTGACACGAACAAGATTTATTCGTTTTTCGCCCGGAGTCTTTCCTATGCGAACAAGATTCCGCGCTGTCCGGATGATCCGAATGCTCGGATGGAGCGATTGGTTTCCAAGTTTGCTTTCACCGGTCGGGCCAAGGAGAAATCCGAGACGCCAGCGGGGGATGATATGGATCCTCGCATGGAGCGTGTTATGGCCGAGATGGAGCGCGACATGGCGGGTATGGATGAGAACAACCCGGACCCCCGCGCGCTGGGTCGAATGATGCGGAAGATGACCGAGGCGACAGGACAGAAAATGCCCGGCGAGATGGAGCAAATGATTCGCCGCCTCGAGTCCGGCGAGGATCCCGAGAAGTTGGAGGAGGAATTTGGCGACGCTTTTGAGGGAATGGATTTTCCCGGCATGGAAGGCGGCGAGGGAGAGGATGCGTCCGGCGGTGGCGTGAAAACCCGCACCCGCCCTGCTGAGCGCGATCCTGCGCTCTACGAGTTTGCCGACTACGCCTGAGGCGGTTCGCAGACGGCTGAAGCCGCGAGTTTGGCTGCTTCGGCGGCATCGAGTGGCGTGAACGGCTTTTGCGGGAGTGGCGCGGCAGTGAGGCTTTGGCGACGAATTTCGCCACCTTGCCAGATCCAAGCTTTTTCGGCAAACGGTCCAACACGACGCGGGTCGCTCCATGTGTGGATCGAAAGCAGAGGCGTTCCGAGTGCGGCGGCGAGGTGCATAGGGCCGCTATCCACACTCGCGACGAAACTGGCCCGTCGCAGGATGCTGGTGAGTTCGGCCAGCGTCGTGCGGTTCAAGAGGTTCAGAAAACCGGTATCATTTTCGCGGGCGTAGTCACCCGCGCCCACCAGCACGCAGAGCGCGTTCGAGTGTGAGCGGAAGATGCTGAGAAAGGCATTCAGGCACTCGTGGTCGAGGGACTTCCCTGCTCCCCGTGAGAAGGGGTGAATAACTACGAACGGCTGGTTTTCAGGAATGACACCGCTGGTTTCGACCGTCGGCAGAACCCACTCGGGCTTTTCCGGAACGGGAATTCCCATGGCCGAAAGGGCGCGCAGGTAGCGTTGGACCGAGTGTTCGTTTTTCAAAACAGAAATCCGGTTGGTATGGAAAAATCCAGCCCCTTCGCGGGCGTCCGAGAGTCCCCAGACGCGGCGGGCTTTGCTGAAGTGCGCCATGAGGCCGCTTCGCAGCAGGCATTGCAAATCGAGTGCGGCATCCGCGTGCAGTTCGCGCAGGCGGCGGCACCATGACAGGAAGCGAAGAATCCCGGCGGGTCCCCGAAAATCAGCTCTTGGAAAAGTGTGCGTTGCGGCGATGGCGGGATTTTTCTCAAGCAGGGGCTGCCAGCGCGGATCGATGATCCAGGTGATGCGGGTTTCAGGCCAGGCTTGGTGAATCGCTGTGGCTACGGGTAGGGCGTGAATGACATCCCCCATCGAGCCGGGTTTGATAAAGAGAAGATGCTCCGGCCGCTGATGGGAAACTTTACTCACGGTATGGCCAAAGGATGATCAGCGGCCTTTCTCGAGACGGGTGGCAAGCTTTTCGGGGAGTCCGGCGGCAAGGATGGCTGCCTGAGCACCCCGGAGGTCGTATTCCACGCGCCGCAACTCGACCTCGTGGCGCTCGGTGTCGTAGATGCAAAAGGCGGCGCGCCAGTCGAGATCGCGTGGTTGGCCAACGCTGCCGACATTGATGAGGTATTTCTGACCGGAATCAATCGGCAGGATATCGAGCGGAACGGTGCGAAAATCGCCGTCCCTCATGTAGGCCACCGGCACATGGGTGTGGCCGATGAAGCAAATGCCGGTGCGCTGGTAGCTGAAATTCGCCGCCGCATCGAGTTCGGTGTTCACATAGCCCCACTTGTGAGGGGTATCGAGAGTGGCGTGGACAATTGTGAAATCCCGCACCAGGCGCTGCAGGCGGAGTTCGCGCAGCCACTGCATATCATCAGGCGTCAGCTGGTTCTGTGTCCAGGTGAGGGCTTTTTCCGCCAAAGGGTTCAGGCCTTCTTGGGTGATTTCCTTCGCGACCTGCTCGTCATGATTTCCCTTCACCGTTGGGCAATCGAGTTCGCGGATGAGGTCCAGGCATTCCTTGGGATAGGCGCCGTAGCCCACGATGTCTCCCATGCAGATGTGGTGTGTGACCTCCTGTTCGGCGGCATCGGCCAACACCGCGTGCAAAGCGTGCAGGTTGGCGTGGATATCTCCGAGGATGGCAAATCTCATGGGGCGTTAGTTCTACGAATTGGGAACTTCCAAGGATACGCGTTCGTTTGAGGGAATATCCAGTTTGTTTTCCATTTGCCGCAGGAGATTGATGAGCGAGGGGAGGCGTTGTTTTTCGCCCTCCTCGTAGAGTTTGCGGAGGTAATCGTAGGCCTCGCGCTCGCGTCCAGGGCATTTTGCCATTTCGTAACCAGCAAAGCGGGCCGCATAGGACGGGGCGTCGGGTAACTTGGAAGCCTGTAAAAATTGCTCCGCTGCGGCGCAGTGGTCTTCCAGTTTGTCTCGCAGAAGGACGCCGAGTTGGACGCGCAGTTGGGGGCGGTCGGGGTTGTTCAGGATGCCGCGTTCGAGGAAGTCTTTTCCGAGTTGGATATAAGCTCGCTGGGCGCGGATGCGGAGGGCCTCGCTGGGTTGCTTTTCATTCTGAAGCGCGGCGATGCTGGCATTCCACGCCATGTGCCAGGCCGCCATGTCCCAGTAAGGCAGGGAGCGGGGTTGGAGTGTGGTAACTGTTTCAAAAAGACCTGCCATCCTGCCCCACTCGGTGTTCTCCCATGCCGTGTGGGCTTGGATCCAAAGCAATGCGGCCAGCGGGGAGCGGAATCCGCTTAGCGCGGCGAGAAAGCCCGCCTGCCCGATGCGCTCGCGGAGGTTGATGCTCAGCGCCGTTTTGTGAAAATGGGCGGCTTGGGCCTCGCGTTGGAGACTCGATTGCAGGGGCAGCACAGCGGCGCCAAAGCAACACAGCAGCACAAGGGCCGCAATTTTCCGGCTCTTCATAATTCCCGGCCCGAAAAAACCAGTGCCGACAGCGCAAAATAAACCGCGACATAGAGGATGCCCAGACCGGCTGTATTCAGAAACAGGGCGAGTGGCACGGCGGTTCCCGCGATGATGTCATCCGTGAGGTTGAAGGCCTGCAAATCAGGAAACAGAAGCGCCACGCCCGCTGCGAGAAGGCGGGACCACCATTCGACCTCGACGCCCGAGAGCCAGTATTCGCGGGCGGTGGCTTGGAGATGGCCGATGAAATAAAGCGCCGCCGCCATGAGAATCGTGAAAATCGAAGAGGTCGCGAAGCTTGATATAAAAAGGGTGAGCGATGCGAGGAGGGCGGATTTTACAAAAATAATGGCGATGCCCGGCAGGAGGTTGATGTTGAAAGTGGCGTCTGTGACTTCTTTCACAGCGAGTGACAGTTCCTCGGGTGAGGCGCCTGCGAGTTGGGCGCGGGTTTCCGTAAGAACTGTGCTCTCGCGCAGCCAGAGGGTGGCCAGAAAAAGAGCCGACATGAGCAATGTGGCACATGCCAGGAGGGCGATGATGCCAAGAAGTTTTCCCAGCAGGTAGCGGTAGCGCGGCACCGGCTTCGCGAGGAGGGTGTAGATCGTGCGGTCCTCCATGTCCTTCGGCAGAAAATTTGCCGTCGCCAGTATCGCAATAAGCGAGGTGAAGACAGACATCGCTCCGAGCGAGATGTCTTTCAGCATCTGGAACTGCTCTTGAAACGAGAATTTCGCCATGAAGGCCGAATTCCCAATGATCAAAAGGGCGAAAATCAGGAGAAAAAAGAAGACCTTTTGCCTGACGAGTTCCGTGAAGGTGTTGCGTGCAATCGCAAGTGTGGGACCGGCACTTTTCATTTTCCAAAGGCTGTGCCCACATCCTTGCCGGCAAGGGCGTCTTTCATGCGATGGGGGATTCTTCCATCGAGGATATGGCAGGTGATGCCTGCCGAGATGGCCTTGCGAACCGCTTCCAGCTTGGTTTTCATTCCGCCGGTGGATTCCTCGCCTTTGTCCGGGCGCACGAAGCGGAACGCCTCGGCTAGGTTGCGCACGCGGGCGACCCTCGCCCCCTCGTTATCCATGAGCCCGTCGGTGCTGGTGAGGATGATCAACCGGTCGGCTTGAATGAGGGTGGCCACCTCGGAGGAAAGGCGGTCGTTGTCACCGAAGCGCAGTTCCTCCACAGCCACGGAGTCGTTTTCATTGATGATGGGAATGACGCCGTGCTCGATGAGGCGGTCGAGCGTATTGCGCGCGTTCTCGCGGTGCATGAGGCTGTCGATGTCGCCATGCGTGAGCAGGAGCTGGGCGACATTGAGGCCGTGTTTTTTGAAGGAGGTCGTGTAGAGGCGCATCAACTCGGGCTGACCCGCCGCCGCACAAGCCTGCTTGCCCGGGAGGTCGTCCGGGCGTTTTTTAAGCTTCAAAACGCGCACCCCGGCGGCGATGGCGGCGCTGCTGACCATGATGCACTCGTAGCCCTCTTTCTGAAGTTCAGCGATCTCCGCAGAGAGGCGGGTGAATTGTGGCTGATCGAGGGATTGTCCCCCGGGGGAGGAAAGTACGCCTGTGCCGAGTTTGATGACGATTCGCTTCTTCATGGATTGGCAATCATGTTGATAAATCCGCTCTCGAGAGCAAGCGCCTCCTGCACGCCGGCGGAGAGCATGCGGCGCGTGCGTTCGAGCGCGTCGAGACGCTTCAGGAGTGTCTTGGGTTCATTCGCCTCCGCAATGCGTTGGATGTTTTGCGGGCAATCCGCAGCGGGGCGGATTTTTTGCCGGAGGGCTGCTGCAAGCACCGCGCCGAGGGCGGCAAGAAAACGCTCCCGCTCTCGCAGCACGGTGGACTCTCCTTGGGCCTTGATCTGGTCCTCGCGGGTGTCTTTCCAGGTTTTATCAATCGAGTCGCGGTATTGCTTGAGCTGATTCTTGAACTCGGATTCGAGACCTTCGGTGGCCTGCTCTCGGATTTCGGCCATGGCCGCCTGGAAGTTTCTCGTAAAACGAAGCGCAGTTCCGGCATCCGGTCCGCCTTTTTGCAGAAGGGCATTTGCAAACGCCCTGGCGATGGCTGCGGTGTGCTCGTCCTGAACGGACTCCGTTGGCGATTGCAAGGGAACGGTGATGCAGCGCGAAAGGATCGTTGTGAGAACGGCATCGCGGAGGGTCGTGGTCAGAAGAATGTGGGAACCCATGGGCGGCTCCTCCAATGTTTTCAAAAAAGCATTCGCCGCTTGCGGTTGGAGGCGGTCGGCATCGTGGATCACGGCGACCTTGTTCACGCCCGCGAGGGGCTTCATGTGCAGGGCCTGCTCAAGTTCGCGAATTTGCTCGGTGACAATGCGGCGGGATTTCGACTCCGGCGCGGCTTTGTGGAAATCGGGATGCGAGGAGACATTCTCGGGACTCGTTCCAAGGATGTTGGCTGCGAGATGCGTCGCAAGCCATTCGCAACCGGATCCCGGCGGTCCTGACATAAGGTAGGCGTGTGCAAGCCGCCCGGCTGTGCGGGCCTCGATCAATCGCTCAAATGCTCTCTCTTTCGGAAGGGCCATGGAGCGTGGAATCTCGCGAAAATGACGGCATCCGTCGAATCAAATTCCGCGCCGTTTCCCGCTTCGGGAGCTATTTGGAAGCTGCTTGCTCGCGGTATTGGATGTAGCCCGTGCGAACGGCGATGTAGGGATCGATCGCATCGCGGGTGGCGGCATCGTAGAGGTTCATCCGGCTATTCATATTCCGCGCGGCGTTTGGCCCTGATACCGCCAAAGCGGTCGCGCCGGTGACTTCGCCATAGGCAAGCCAGGAAACCGGGTTGAGCGCGTAGTCGCCCGCCATTCCCACCGTGTCGCGCACGCTCCTCGGCCCAAGCACAGGCAGGACGACATAGGCTCCATGGCCGATGCCCCATTTTGCAAAAGTCTGCCCGGTATCCGCCGACGGAACATTGGCCAACTCGGGAATGCGGTCGCTGACGCGCAGGATGCCGCCAACGCCAGCCACCGAGTTCACCACAAATTTGCGCGTCTCCAGATCCGCCCGCTTGAATTCCAATTGCAGAGCGTGATTCACCACGCGAACCGGGTATTCCGCATTCTCAAAAACATTGTGAATTGCCTTGCGGACGGGGGATGGCAGCACGAACTCGTAGGCTTTGGAAAAAGGACGCAGGACATAGTTGTAGAGCTGGTGGTTGAACCAGAATGTGCCCCGGTTCACCGGCTCCGCCGGGTCGGCGATGGTGGCGACATTGCTGTATTCGTCGAGGTCGTCATCAGCAGGCGGTGGCGTGGATTTTTTTTGAATCCTGATGGTCGGTTCCTTTGTGTCTGCTGCGGCTTTCGCAGTGGGTTTTGGCGGTTTTGCGACGGGGGCAGGAGTCGCCCTCTGCTGCGGTTTTGGAGTGGGTTTCGAAGCAGGCTTCGATGGTTTCTGCGGAGTAGGGGAGGGCAAGGGTTCGACAGCACTCCTTAAAAACACTGTGCCGTTCGAGTCTTTCGGGAGTTTTCCGCACCGGGCAGATACTTTCTCCTCGCCGTCCTTCGTGATGATGACTATGTCACTGATTGACAGGTCGGTGGTCGGTGCCGCCTCCAGACCGCAAATGGCAATGGCGAATGCGGAAAAAGTAGAGAACAATCTTTTCATGGCGTGGAAACCGATTTTTTCAGAGCACTCAGAACGGCATCGGCTCCTCCTTGTTTGAACTCCCCGTCGAATTGGGTTCGGTAGTTGGCAACCATGCTCACACCCTCGATTACCACATCCGTAATGCGCCAACCATCGATTTCTTCAAGCCGGTAGATGACATTGTATCGGGAACCTTTGTAGAGCGTCGTTGTGGAAACCTCCACGCGCTCGGGTGATGGCGAAGTGGCCGCTTTGTAAGTGATCTCGGGCAACTCGCCGGGGGTGAACTTGCCTGAGTAGGTGCGAATGATCAGCGTGCTGAAGAGTCGGATGGCTTCTTTTTGTTGCTCGCTCGTGAACTGCCTCCACCCCGGCCCGACGGCTCGGCGCGTCATGGCATCGAAGCTGATGATCTTGACCAGAATTGGACGCAGACTCTCGGCCAGGGCGCTGCTGTTTGGTGAAGACTTGGCGATGCCGACGACCTCATTCACCGATTTTTTCAAAAAATCCTCCGCTGCCGCGCTGGCGGAGGCAAACGAGTGTGGAATGGCAGCCAAGAGGGCCAGCGAGAGGAGAACGGAGAGTTTTTTCACGGGTACTGATTATTTTGTTTCCTTTTCGTCTTTGTCAACGGCGCCGAATGCCATTTTGCCGATCAGCGATTCGAGGTCCACGGCCGATTCTGTGAGTGTGATGCGGGTTCCGGGTTTTAAAAAGGTCTCATCCGCTCCAGGCAACAGAGCGACGAACTTGTCTCCAATCAGGCCTGTGGTTTTGATCGATGCCATGGAGTCGGTGGGCAGTTGCAGGCCAGAGAGAACGCGCATGGTGACGATGGCGCTGAAATCCGAGGGCTCGATGCGCACGGTCTCCACGCGGCCCACAGTGACACCGGCGACCATCACGCTGCTGCCGGGGTGGAGTCCGCCGGCATTCGTGAAGCGGGATTCAATGAGGTGCGTCTCCCCGCCGAGCGCAGAGCCAGTTCCGACTTGAATCGTGAGGTAGGCGATGGCGGCGATTCCGAGGATCACAAAGAGGCCAACGGAAAGCTCGAGTTTTGTGTTTTTCATAAATTCAATGTATCGGGATGCTGCGCCGTATTTCTGCCAAGGACTCGCCAAGCGCCTGGGCGCTGTCCCGGAAGAGCGTCACAACCGGGTTGCTTGAAGAGGAAAATTCGCCAGGCGTGCCAACAAATGCAATGCGCCCTTGGTTCAACAAGGCCACCCGATCGCTGGCGACAAGCGCCTCGGGCACATCATGGGTCACGATAAGCGCCGTGAAATTGAAGTGGCGTTGGTATTTGGCAATCATGGCAAAAACGGCATTCCTCCGCAGCGGATCGAGTCCGGCCGTGGGTTCGTCAAAAAGAACAAGCTCCGGGCGCGTGACAATGGCCCTCGCCAAGGCGAGGCGCTTCTGCATGCCACCGGAAAGTTGGGCGGGATAGTGGTCCAGAAATTCCTCCATCTCGAGTTGGCGCAGGGCATCCCGGCTGCGGCTTAGGATTTCCAACTTGCTGAGAGTTGTCGTCTGCTCCAAAGGCAGGGCAACATTTTCTAAAGCGGTGAGCGAGTCGAAGAGTGCGTTGCTCTGAAAAAGAAAACTGCACCGCCTGCGGAATTCGGCGCGGGCGGCGGAATCTCCCGCTGTTAGTTCCAGTCCGTCGAAGCGGATTCGCCCTGCATCGGGTTGCAGGATGTTTGCGAGGCATTTTAGGAAGACGGATTTGCCCGTCCCGCTTGGACCGAGAACGGTGAAAATGCTGCCACGCGGAACTTCCAGATCCACTCCCCGGAGCACAGATTTCCCCTGAAAGCCTTTTTGCAGGCCCTCGACATGAAGGGCTATGGGGTGCTTGGCCGGTTCCATGCTCAGACAAAAAACGAACTAATGATGTAATCCGTCACGAGCACCGCGATACTCGAAAGCACCACCGCCCGTGTTGTGCAGGCGCTCACAGCCCGTGCGCCAACGGCCGATCCATTCCGATCGGCGTGAAATCCCTGATAAGCGCAGATGCTCATCGACAAAAGCCCGAACGCCGCCGCCTTGCTGAAGCATTCCATCAAATCCCTCGCCTCAACCGCCCGGTGCACAGCAGACCAGTAAACACCCGAATCCACGCCGAGCAGCACCGAGCCCGAAAGACTTCCTCCCCATATTCCCAAGATGACAAAAAGCGCCGCCTGGATTGGAAAAACAATCAGCGCCGCCACGAGACGCGGTGCTACAAGGTAGCCATGGCTGTTCACTCCCATCGTCTCCAAGGCCACGATTTGCTCGGTGTTTCGTTGGATTCCCAACTCCGCCGCAAAAGCTGATCCCGCCTGCCCGATGAGCATGAGCGAAGCCAGCACGGGCGCCATTTCCCGAACCAGACTCAGCGAAACCAAAGTTCCCAACAACCCCTGCGAACCAAACCGGCTCAGCACATGGTAGCCCTGCAAACCCAAAACCAAACCGGTGAAAACGCCCACAATCATTATGACCGGCAGACAAACCGTTCCCTGCTCGTGCACGGCCCGCGCAATCCGCGTCACAAGTCGCTTGGTCTGCGCCAAGGAGAGAAACGACCTCCCGGTGAAAAGCGAGAAGTCGCCCATCTCAAAAACAACGCGGAGCGTCCGCCTTCCAAGCCAGTGCAACATCGGGCGCATAATTGGCACGAAAGTCCGGATTTTACAACTGCTCGCGCATCCCTCGGCGATTTGCTGCACTACAAATTCCGTCTTTAGTTCCACTCTAACCTCGCCTTCTCGAGGGGTGCTCAGAACCTTTTCCTATCTCAGCAGCCTGACTGAGTGGGTTAGCTGACACTCAAAGAAGTTTGCGGAAGGCCTCGGGGGAGAGTCCTGCATCTTTCGCGATACCTCCCATCGTGAAGGCGTTGATTGGATTTCCCCGCGGGATTGTCAGGCGCCGCTCGCCGTTCCCCATCACTATGTGGCCGCTTTGCCGAAGCACGGAAAATCCTGCCTTTTCGAGGGCGCGAACAGCGTCTTTGTGGGAGATGCCTGGGATTTTAGGCATTGCTCGTGGTGGTCAAACGGTAACCAGTTCGCGATGAAACAGGATTCCATCGGCTGCAAGTTCTCGCTCATGATCCTCTGTGGCGACTTCCTGCCAAAGTCCAATGGCCTCGCGAATATTCGTCAGAGCCTCCTCGCGTGTTGCTCCTTGGCTCCAGCATCCGGGCAACGCCGGACAGCATATCGCAAAGCCCTCTTCGCTCTCGATCAATTCCACTGAAAACCTCATCGGTGCACGCTCGCGCAGCATCTACCAAGACGCAAGCTGAAACAGTGGAGCAACACAGGCGCTTATGGGCAATAGAACAGCATCTTGCTGTTTCAAGGTTTATGAAGGATCAAATACCCGAATTGGCTGGCACGGGATCTCACTTTCAGAACAACTCTTCGACCCGGAAGGGCTACGAGTCGGAGGCTGTTGAAATTTGGGACCCCAAGCTTCTGTGATTAAAACTTCTACTTCCGGAAAATCCGTCGCAGCGGGTGCTCGTCGAGCACATTGGCTTTCAAGCCTCCAAGTTTCGCGGGGTCGTAGAGCTGGATGCCCACATAGTAGTAGATCGGGCAAACGGGCATGGCTTTTTGCACCAGCAGATCCTCCGCGCGGCGGAGAATCTCGAAGCGGCGGCCTGGATCGAGTTCCCGGGAGGCCTCGGCAATGAGGGTGTCGTAGTCGGAACTCGACCAGCCCGTGCGGTTGTTTCCGCCGCCGGTCAGGAACATGTCGAGGAAGGTATTCGGGTCTGGATAATCACCGACCCAGCTGGAGCGGGCTATGTCATAGTCCAAAAGCGAGAGGGAGTTCAGGTAAACCTTCCATTCCTGCCGCTCGAGGTTCACATTCACGCCCAGAGCCTCGCGCCACATACTCTGAAGCTCCACGGCGATCGCCTCGTTGAGTTCGCTTTTGCTGTAGAGGTAGCGGGCGTTTGGAAAGCCCTTGCCGCCCGGATATCCCGCTTCGGCCAAGAGGCGCGCGGCTCCCGTGGGATCAAATGCCACCCCTTCGGTTCCCTTATAGCCGGGGATGCCGGGTGGAACGAATCCAGGTGCCGGCAACTCGCCGGCGCGGGTTATTTTTTCGACGATGCGTTTCTTATCCACCGCCAGCGAAAATGCCCTCCGCACCCGCTCGTCGCGGAACGGTCCGCGCTCGCAGTTGTAGCGCAAAAAGTAAATCCCCAGAAACGGCGCGGCGTGGAAATCCTCCCGACGCTTCAGGTCGTCGAGCAGCGCCGGCGGCGCGAGGCCTTTATCCATGAGAAGGTCCGCGAGACCGCTGGCATAAAAATTAAATGCTACATTCGCATCCGAGATTGGCAGAACATCGATCGTTTCGAGTTGCACCCCGCTATGATCCCAATAGTGGCCGTTCTTTTTCAGGCGGATCCGGTCGTTGATTCGCCAATCCTCCAGTGTGTAGGCGCCGTTTCCGATCAGGTTGCCGGGCTTCACCCAATCGTCGCCCAGACGCTCGATGAGGCGCACTGGAACTGGGTGGAGCGTGGAAAAAGCACAGAGCTGGATGAAGTATGGTGTGGGATTTTCCAGTTCCACAACCAGCGTTCGGTCGTCCACAGCGCGAACTCCTACTTGCGCAAAGTCTGTGATTTTTCCTTCCGCAAAAGCCTGGGCGTTTTTGATCGGGAAGAGTTGGTAGTTGTATTGCGAACCGGTCTCCGGCGTGAGCGTGCGTTTCCAGCTTGCCACGAAATCCCTCGCCGTCAGCGCGCTGCCATCGCTCCACTTGGCAGTAGGCCTGAGATGGAATGTGTAGGTCTTGCCATCCGGCGAAATCTCCCACCGCTCCGCGACGCCCGGCACGGCTTGCCCGTTCTCGTCATAGGCGCAGAGGCCTTCGAAGAGTGCGTTCACGACCCGTCCCTCTGGTTGGCCGGTGATAATCGCCGGGTCGAGCGTCTCGGGTTCCGCGCCATTTATGAAAACCAAATCCGCATGCTTGCCGTCGCGCTCGCAGCCTGCAAGGGCGAGACCAAGAATTGCCATGCAAATCCAACGGCCGAGGCGTAACATCATTCCACTATGAAAGCGGGAATCCTTTTCTCTGCAATGTTGATCACTCTTCTGTTCGCAGGTTGCGCCTCGCGTCCACCGCTCCCGACAGTGCCTCGAGTGGATATCAAACGCTACGAAGGCCTCTGGTTCGAAATCGCAAAATACCCGAATTGGTTCCAACGCGGATGCGTGGCCGACACCACAGCCGAATACACCGCGCAGCCGGATGGCAGAATTCGCATCATGAATCGTTGCCGCCAAAAAAACGGATCCATCCGCGGGGCGAAAGGGCAGGCCACAATTGTGCCGGGGTCCAACAACTCGAAACTCCGCGTCCGCTTTGCCGGGAGTCCCATCGCCGGCGACTACTGGATCATCGGACTGGATGAAAAAAATTACTCCTGGGCGCTGGTGGGGCATCCCTCGCGGCAGTTCCTCTGGATTCTCGCCCGTGAGCCGCAGCTCAACCCGACGAGTTATTCCAATATCATCTCCCTTGCCGAGAAACTTGGCTACAAAGCCGCCCGCATCGAGAAAAGCACCCAAATATCATCCAAATGAACCACGATTCCCGCCGCGCTAGGCTCTATGTAAGCCGAGCCTGTCTGCTCAAATGCCCCGAGTGTGGCACAAGGCCTATTTTCCTGCCGCTACTGCGTATCCGCAGCCTGCGCGACTACTTCACGCCGCTTGATGGCTGCCCGCGCTGCGGCTACGCCTACGAGAGGGAGACCGGATACTTCCTGCTCGCCGTCTGGGCCATCAACTACGGTTTCGGCAGCATTCTCGGAATCGCGATCTATTGCTTTTTAGAGTTCAACTACCACCTCTCGCTTCCTGTTTTGCTGGGGAGTGTCATTACGCCGGTTGTGCTCTTCAATTTTTTCTTCGCCCGCCACTCGAAGGCATTGTTCCTCGCCCTCGACCATTACTTCGATCCCCACACCAAGGATGGCTCAGGTGGAGGCGGCGGGAGTGGAAAAACAAACCCGCCCACAAGTCCGGTTCCCGCCGCTCCGGTTGACGCCCCCAGGCCCGTGGAGCCAGCTCTCCATATCTGATTTTCGCTAATGTATCTGCTCAAGCTCAACTGTCCCGATGCCGTGGGCCTGCTGGCCCGTATCACAGGATTCATCGCGGCTTCCGGCGGAAACCTCCTCGATGTGAGCCAATACACCGACCCCGTGTCGCGCTGGTTTTTCACCCGGCTCGCCTTCACCGGTGGCATGGTGGAGGGCGACTTTGCTCGATTCGAGCAAGACACGCGCGCTTTAGCTGATTCGATGAATGCCGAGTGGACTCTGCGCCATTCTGACCGGCCCGTGCGCACGGTCATTCTTGTCAGCAAGCAGGATCATTGCCTCGTCGACCTGCTCTGGCGCTGGCGCTCGCGAGAGTTGAATATCGATGTGCCGCTCGTGCTCTCAAACCACGATGACGCCCGTCCGCTGGTCGAACGCGAAGGGATTCGCTTTGAGAAACTCGATTTCTCCACCGACAAAACGGCCGCCTTCGAGCAATTGGCATCGCTGTTGCGTGCGGAGGGTGCCGAACTCGTCATTCTCGCCCGCTTCATGCAAATCCTCCCCGAGGCCCTCTGCCGCGAGTTCGCTGGGAAGGTCATTAATATCCACCATTCTTTTCTCCCCGCTTTTGTCGGAGCCAATCCTTACCGCCGTGCTTTCGAACGCGGCGTGAAGCTGATCGGCGCGACCTGCCACTACGCCACCGAGGACCTCGACCAAGGGCCGATCATCGAGCAGGAAGTCTCGCGCGTGGAGCATTACCACGAACCCGACGACCTCATCCGCCTCGGCCGCGATTGCGAGCGCCTCGCTCTCGCCCGCGGAGTTCGATTCCATGTCGAAGACCGAGTTCTCGCGCATGGCAGCCGCGCCATCGTCTTCCGCGACTAAAGCGCCCCTCGGATCGCCAAACTCCACTCAGTCCTCGTCAACGCACGAACCAAAAATTTGGACGATCGTTCAAATTTTTGGTCGGCGGTTTTTGTTGAAGATGCGGAACCAGTTGGCGAAGTGTTTTTTCAGGCCTTCGCGGAAGGTCAGGTAGTGGCCTTCGGGTTGGCCGCCTTTTTTGAGGGCGGCGAGGAGGGCGGGGACCGATAGTTCGTCCAAATCGAACGAGGTCCACGAAATGCCGGCGGCAGAGTCGTGGTGGGCGTCGCTGGCAGCGGTCATGGAGAGGCCACGGGATTTTGCGTATTGCAGCGCTTTCTCGTTGTAGGCTTTTGCGGTTACGGCTGCGTTGAAGACTTCGAGTGCCTCGAGGTCGAGTGTGTCGAGCGTTTCGGCTCGAATACCCGCGCGCCATTTGTCGAAAGGATGTGCTGGAATGCCAACGCCGCCGGCCTTTTTGATTTCCACGAGCACTTCGCGGGCTGGTTTGCCTTCGAGGTATGGGAGTGTGGCACCGATGCAGAGGAGATGTCCTTCCGCTGTGCTCACCTCCACGCCGGGTATGACGAGGAATCCCTCCGGAAGTTGGCGTCCCTGCAGGTAATCGTGGGCCTCGCAGGTGTTGTGGTCTGTGATGGCGATTCCGCTGAGGCCGCGGCGTCTTGCCGCTTCGATCATTTCCTCGGGGCTGTTGCAGGCATCCGTGGAAAAAAATGTGTGCGTGTGGAGATCGAATCGATGGAGCATGAATGCGTAAGGTTTCCCTTGTAGGCGGAACTTGTGTAAAGAACGAACTCAACAACATGAGTGTGGCATTCAAGGAATGGGCTGTCGTCTGCGAGGCGATTGGCAGTGGCAGGCAAAGCATCATGCTCCGTAAGGGGGGCATTGCTGAAGGAAGCGATGGGTTCGCCTTCAAGCATCAAGAATTCTTTCTTTTCCCGACATGGTTTCACGAGCAGTTGGAAAAAACGACGCTTCCAGTGGGAACATTGCTCCCGCCTCAATTGGAGGGCGAAATCGAAATTTGCCACGCTGTGACTTTGGAATGGAGTCGTCTCGTCACCGATGCGGCTCGGTTGCCCTCGCTGCGTGAGTTCCACATCCTCCATGACAGCGTGGTCGACGAGCGCTTCCGCTATGATGAGACGCCGGGTATTCATGTCGCTCTCGTGCGTGGATTCCGTCTCGCATCGCCTCAGCGGCTCGCCATGCAGAAAAACTTCGGTGGCTGCCGCTCATGGCTCGACCTTCCGGGGCTGGACGACGCCGAACTTATACCGGTAATCAGCGACGAGGAACATGCCGCCAGAAGAGACGCTCTCCAAGCCCTGTTGGGCTGACTCGAGCTATCCGTAGGTTTTCCTCATGTCGTAGAATCAGGTCCATAGCATGGAGCTTTAGGATCTTCGTTGCCGTTCGGTTGATAGAGGCTATCGGTGAAGGAATCGGCAATGATGAACTGTATGGGTTGGATCATTCCTTGGGTTGAAAATCCGGCATCGCTCTTTTCATGAAAGCGTCGAAAAGCGGCACGGTGAAAGCCATATCCCCATAGGCTGGGCTTTTGGTCGAACCTATGCCCTATCCACCTGTATCAGGTTATACTGAAAACGAAGTATATCTTGATAAACTCGCTATAACTTTGAGTTCACACCTTGAACACCCTCATCACTCCGTCGCCGAGGTGGTTCACACAGCAGGAATGGAGGTCATGAAAGGGGCCAAAGCTTTTCCTTGCTGAGTCTGCGCTCCATCACATCCTGAGAGACCGCGAAGTGCCTCGCTAGAGGAACGCACAGGTAGGAAACGTGCTCGTCGGAGAGTTGCTGGCGTTTGAAACCGTTCGATTCCAAGTCATCGAGGACGGCGGCAAATTGAGTTTTCAGATTTTCGATGGGAACCAAAAGACGGCCAGCGAACTCGTTGGCATGAAATTCAAGCAGACCGTATTCTTTTTCCGGCATCTCCAGCATGAATGAAATCCACTCATCGGCATTTTTCCGTGGAATGCTCTGAAAAACCTCTTTGTGAAGAGCGAAATGGCCCAGCTCGTGGGCTATACTGAAACGGAGACGATTGGTGAACCGATCATCAAGAAACTGCTGTTGGTCGAGGATCAATGTCTTCCAATCTCCGAGTAGTAAAGCATCGACATCCGCATCCTCTTTTAACCCTGTGATTGTTCGGATTTCTAGGTTGAGTTCGAACTCCACCAAGGCGAGCACATCGATAGGAATTTCATTTTGCGGGCAATACCGCTCGCGGAATTGATCCGCCGCCGCCCAGCATATCTCCTTACTGAGAAAAGGGGCTTTAAAGTGGCGTGCAGGCGAGGCCATAGGTCAATTTGTGCGGATTTTTTCGATCACTTTGCGCATCTCCACCTCTGTTGGCCTCTGGCCTCGCAGGGTTCGGAAAAATGCGGGTAGCTCCTTTACCAACTCGGCATCATCCATGATGTCTTGGGGGATGATGCCACGATCCGCTGCGGCGAGATCGAAAAACAAATACCACTCGTCACTGCCATCCCGCAGTTTGAGAGCCTTGGCATAGCGGCAGAGGATTTCCCGATCTTGCGGTGGCGGTATGGCCCGGCGTTCCATGCGGCTGATGTTACCGGGATCGGCGTCGGCCAGTTCACAGAAGGCTCTCAGGGTGATACGATTTTCTTTTCGAATTGATTGAAAAAAAGCGGCGAAGTTCTCGTGTGGTGTTGTCATTTCGTTTTGATGTTGTGGCAACGATACAACATTTTGTTGTGCTCGGGTAACAATTTTTTACTCAAGCTTTGAATACTGTCATCACACCGTCGCCTGGGTTGTTGATGACTTTGACGGCGATGCGGTCGGCGCGGTCGTTTTGATTGGTTTCTATGAAGTTATTTTGGGTGTTGAAAAAAAGTATTCACCACGGGCTGCTCAGAATCTCGCGGACGCGGATGGGGTTGAGGACGGTGGAGCAGGTTTCCCAGTCGGCGTCTTCGACTTTGCTGTATTTTTCGTCGAAGGGGTTGCGGGTGTGGGCGGTGCGTTCGATGAGTTGGCGGGCGGACTCTTCGTCGTTTTGGGCGATTTTCACCCACACATCCTCGAGCGTGTCGGGAATTTGGCCGAATATCCGGTGGATGGCTTCAAGTCTTTGGGCGAGGACGCGGTGCACTTTGTCTTCCACCGAATCGCGGTAGCGCAGGTTGGCGACCCATACTTCCGAGCGGATTTGACCGATACGCTGGATGCGGCCCTTGCGCTGTTCGAGGCGCGTTGGGTTCCATGGTAGGTCGATGTTGATGAGTGTGCCGAGGCGCTGGAGGTTGAGGCCCTCGGAGGCGGCGTCCGTTCCCAGAAGCAGGGTTAGCTCTCCGGTGCGAACGCGTTGCTTGAGGTCGTTGCGGTCACACCGCTGGAAATCGCCGCCGCGCCAGAACCCGGAGCGGTTACTTCCTGCGTAGAGGCCGATGTCAAGTTGTGAAAATTCTGGCCGCTTTGCTGGCATTCCGCTTTGAGAACATGGGGCCGCTTTATCCGTTCTCAGATTGATCGCTTCCGAGTGGCGTGCACGATCATAGATCGTCCCGACTTCTTTCAATGCTCCCCAAGGCTTGCTTGGGAATTCATCGCTTCCCACAGTTTGCCCATGGTTTCGAGCCAATCCGCCAGCGCATTTTTCGCCTTAAAAAGCTCAGCGAGAGGTTCTTCCTGATGTGCGACATGGCGGTTTCTGAAGTCATTCAATCTGCTGACGCGATCCAGCAAATCCCTTGTCCCTGTAAATTTCAGGCTGCATTTTACAGTATCGAAAACTCCCCCGATCCTGGTTGAATCGTTGAGTGCATAGTCCAGACAGCTCCGCAACATTCCCACTGGAGAAACCCCGCTGCGATACACCAGTGTTTTCCGCAAGTTCCGGCCAAGGTCTTCATAGTGCCGCCGCATTCGCTGATCCACTTTTCCCAAATAGGGGTAGAACCAATCTTGCTGATCCACTGGGTTTGAAGGGATGAGCGGTGAGAGTTTTGTCATTACCAGCCCTTTCGCGCATTCATCCACGACTCCGAGTAATGTGGTGAACACGGGGGCGTAGTTGACTCCTTCCTTCTTCTCGAAAAAGCGGAATAGCGAAATGGCTTCATCCGCAGCCCGTCTGAGTCGTTCCGGCAATCCCTCAAGTAAACTTTCGGGAACGACCGATTGCGCGGCAGGAGCTTTTTCGTCCAGCATGCCGAGGTTGGCGAATAGTGGAAGTTCGTCCGCAAGTTTTCTCTCATCGAGCAAATCCTGCAAACTTGGCGCGCAGGCTTTCGCAAGTTGGGAAAAATCGCTTCCGTTGAACCGATGGAACACGCCTTCAAGCACGAACACATATTCCCATTCCGCGCCCTTGCTCCATTCGACTGTGGCACGGGCTTTCACCGGAACATCACGATCCACTAGGCCTTTCGTTTCCACGAGGTAACAGCGTCCGTTTTTCGTTCGAACGAAAAAGTCTGGTGTGTAAAACGCCAGCCTGTGACCGTCCGCCAGATAGTCGATCCGCAGGGCCTGGGGCCCAGCATTCTTTGCGAAGGCGACCACATCGCTACAGCGTGACATCAGTTCCGCAAAAGCCGTTTCAAGAGCCCGGTTGCAAGGAATAAGATTAAAAAGAGTCTTTTGAGAAGTTAGCACTGGCCTGCGCTCGCTTACGGTGACTTGAAACGGCCGCCATGATGCCAATGAAAGAGGCGCCATCATCGATTCGCGCGTTTGTGATTGAACGATCTTCGAACGCACCAGCGGCAGAAACACCGCGCGCACATTTTCTCTCACATCCGCATCTCCGAGTCGCTTCACCAGCTTGGCATCGAAAACGGACTGGCCGGGCCCGAACAAAATTTCTTCCAGAAAGACCTGCAACAGCGGAGCGAGCACCTGATGCGTGCCCTTCACTTTGCAGATGTGCTCCAACTCCTGCACATAGAACGAAATCGCGCCGAGGCCGGATTCCAAGAGCACCAGATTTACTTTCATGTGCTCGACTACCTCACCAGTGATCAGGTGGCGGCCTTCATATTGCACTTCATCGGGGCCGCGTTCACCAAGTGAGAGCGGCTGGTATTTTTGAAACGCCGCTCTTATTTCATCCAGCGTGATAGGTCCCAAGCCCGTCAGCGTTTGATTTCCTGCTGACAACCGGGGAATGTGGATATCCAGCGAGGAAGATTCTTTTGTATTGGTATCTGGGAAAATCGAAACCGTTGTGACCGGCACTTTTTCAACATCTACCAACTCGATATCGAGGCCTTCCTGTGCGAGTTCGTCGCGATAAAGCCGTGCGAACGCCTCGTGTTCCACCACCGTCACCACTTCGTTCGCCTGCCCGGGTGGAGTCATCCGCCGCAAACCGCGTCCGAGCGTCTGTTCTGGCAGAATGCCGGCTTTCGAGCTGAATGGCCGGAGTGGAACAATGGTCGTGACATTCCTCACATCCCAGCCTTCTCGTAGCATCAGCACGCTTACGATGCAGAAATAAGGACTCGATCCGGAATCCAACTCGCGGCTGAGTTTCCTTAGCGCTCTGAGATCCTCGTCGGTGATGTCCTTGTCGCTTGTTTCGAATGCTCGGGTCTTTTTGTTGATCTTGCCCTTGAGGTTTGTGTGCAGGTTGATCGTCCGACCGTTGAGATCCTTGAACAAAGCGTCACCATCAAGGCGGCGAGTAATCTCGTTCGCTTCTTTGGTATCGTTGCACATCACGAAAAGCAACGGCTTCTTGCCTGAAGCCAGCCATTCTTCACGGCTCTTCTGCCAGCGTTGATAGCCAAGGCGCAAATGGGCCTCGTAGCGATAGGCCGCGTCATCAGTGGCCTGTTCCACCAGCTTGCCTGCGCGGCCGATGATCGGGGTTTTCACGATGCCCGCGTCCACCGCCTCGCCGAGCGGTGTGTCACAGACGATGTGTTTGAAGTAGTTCGCCTTGTTGTCCTTGGGCGTGGCGGAGAAATCCAGTTGGGAAACGAGCATGCCGCCACGTTTCCTCAAAGTTTCGTGGAGGAATGAAATCGCCTCGTTCCATGCCGAATCCGGATCCCAGACGTGGTGTGCCTCGTCATTCAACACCATCACCCGTTCGTGGCCGGTGATGCGTTCTCGCAGCGCTGCGCCCGTGTCCAGCGCCGATGCCTTGGCCACTGCGGGCCCCATCCACTCAAAGGCTTCGCCCTTCGCGGTTTTCCGGTGCGAGTTGTCGAACAAGCGGTGGATGTTCGTCAGGTAAAGCACGCCGCCGGTGTGCGCGCCGCCCGCCTCGTCCTGCAAAACCGTAGTCAGGTTCCAGTCGCCGCGCCACTCCACGGGGATGAGCGGATCGTTGTCGAAGATGTCCGCACCGCCGCCTTCGGGTTTGAAGTCCTCCTTCAGCCGCTCGAAGACGGTTAGATTCGGCGCGATGACCACGAAATGCCGCGCCATGTTCGAATCGCTTTCATGCAGAGCGTGGAAGTAGCTCCACACGATGCACAGGCTCATCACCTTGGTCTTGCCGGAACCCGTCGCCATCTTGAACGCGTAGCGGCTCCAGGCGTCCTCGTCATCGGTGATGCCCAGAGCGGCGGTCTCCGCATGCATGCCGCCGAATTCCGCGATGATCTGCGAGAGGCATTCCAGTTTCCGGACCTCCTTCAGGTAAATGAAAGTCTCCACCGCCTCGCGCTGGCAGAAGTAGTAGCGGAACTCGTTGCCGCCCACCTGATGGCTGCGCCCGAACCAATGGTTCAACAGGTAGCGGGTGGTGTCGCTCGCACCCGGATAAAACGCGTCTCGCCAATCCTTCACCGCCCCGCGGAGGTTCTGGGCGATAGTGATGCCGCTCGGGCGTCTCCCGTCGCGGGTAGTGGCTCCCACGTTGCCTTCCGCGCGGCCGCGGTGCTTGCGCGGCTCCTCCCAAGCGGAAAAGAGCGGCTCCAAAGATTCGGTTTTTACAGTCAGGGAATCAGGCATGGTAGAAAATTGGGTGGTTGACCAAAGAGAATGATGAGGGAAACTTGGCTCATGAAATTCTACACGGCGGTGATTGAACGCGACTCCGTGACCGGCCTGCTTGTTGGATATGTGCCCGGTTTTCCAGGTGCACACTCGCAGGGAGAAACGATGGAGGAACTCAACGAAAACCTGCGCGAAGTGATTGCCATGCTTCTCGAGGACGGCGAACCCAACTTTGAGGCTGAATTCGTGGGAACCCAGAATGTCGCGCTCGCCTGAACATGGGCTCTCTTCCCGTTCTCAAGCCTGCGGAAGTGTGCCGCCTTCTGGAAGGTCTTGGATTCGCGGCCGTCCGCCAAAGGGGTTCGCATATCCAGTATCGTCACGCTGACGGACGGGGAACAACTGTTCCCATGCACAAGGGACGCGACATCGCTCCTCCTCTGCTCCGACAGATCGCCCGGGACATCGGACTGACGATCGAGGAATTGGTTTCCCGTCGCTGACATCGTGACCAAATAGCGATGTCCAGCGTCAGGCTGGTGTCACAGCCAAACACATCCACTACTTTCACGCAGATGGTGCGTTTTCCTGGTGCTGGATAGGTGTAGGCGGCGTCGCTGACGGTTTTCAGACTCCGATCCTTGCGCGTCCGGTAATCCTGCCAGTCATGGTGAAACGGCTCGCCGAGTTTCCAATCGAAGTCCACTGCCCAGAAGTCAATAAAATCGAAACCACTGCGGATGGCACGTTCCTGCAAGGCTTCCAATTCCTTGCCGGGGACTTCCGCCAGCGAGGGCAGGAATTTGGTCAGCTTCACTTCCACGATCGTTTTACCAGCTTCTGCCCGAGTAACAGCCTCCGCCTCCAAAACCGCCATCTCGAGAAAGGGCGGCGGACTCTTGCGGTTCTTTTCCATGATCTCTCGCGGAATGGGCACCAGCTTCAGGCGGATGCCGTGCTCGGCTTCCAGCGCGAGGCAATGCTGGCGCAACTCCATCTGGAATTCCCATGCTAGGCAATAGACCTCACGCCCTCCCGCCGCCACCACAGCTTCCGCCACCGAGCGAGCCTCGTCGCTGGTAAAAATCCCATCGATGCCGTCCACATGGCAGAACGCCGCGCCCTTGCGACCATGAAGCAGAGGGCTGGTGGCATTGGTGAGAATCTCCGCCCGGAAAAATTCCAGCACTACCTTGCGGTGCGCTTCCTCAGCGCCTTTCAAGCGGTCTTTTTGCCACCACTGCCGTTCGTAACGGCCAAGATTGTGAACATCGAAAGCACGGTAAGGCTGGCCTTCTTCATGAAGCTTGCGCTGGAGTTCAATCAAGCGCTTGCGCGCGGTGTGAATCGCGAAACGACCGAGGTCCGCCATGATCCATCGACGCCCTAACCGCTCCGCTACCGCGCCCGTGGTGCCGCTACCGCAGAAGAAGTCGGCGACCAGATCACCTTCGTTGCTGCTGGCGCGGATGATGCGTTCGAGAAGTTTTTCTGGTTTTTGTGTGGCATAGCCAGCTCGTTCTGGATCTTTTTGCTGAAGGTGGCTGATGTCGGTCCAAACATCTGCAGGCGTGATTTTTTCGTCCTCGTAATATTGATATATTTACCCAGCAGACTTGATCGTAAAATAAACTCGCCCATTTTTATCGACCTCGCGTTTCATATTGTTGCGTTTCACGGCCCCTCGCTCGAGGCCGACTGCCTCCGCATCAAAACTCCATTTCTCTGTTTTCGTGACAAAATGAATAGTGTCGTGTTTTCGCGAAAAAAGCCGTTCTTGCCTACCTCCGGATTGGTAGTGCCAGATCACTTCGTTCCGGTAGGCATCAATGCCGAAAACTTCATCAATTACCGATCTCAGGATCGCTGTGACACGCCAATCACACTGCACATAAATGCTCCCCTTCTCCGATAGCAGACCCTTCATCAACGACAGCCGCTCGAACATCATGTGCAGGTAGCTGTCCGTGCCCTTGCCCCACATGTCGCGATAGGCGACCATTTCGAGCGTGGATTCCGTCTCGCATCGCCCCGTCGCCTGGCCATGCAGAAAAGTTTCGGCGGATGTCGTTCCTGGCTCGATCTGCCTGGGTTGGAGGACGCCGAACTTATGCCGGTAATCAGCGACGAGGAACATGCCGCCAGAAGACATGATCTCCAAGCCCTGCTGGGCTGACTCGAGCTATCCGTAGGTTCCCTTCATTTCTTGCAGCCGCTCCCGCGCCTTTTCCAAAGCGCCGCCGGGGGTGATGTGGGCGAAGAAAACTTCGTCGGCGAGGGCAGTGACGAGGGCGTTGCGGCGGAGCGCAAGGGCTGTGGTGACGCGGTTTTCGGTGGCAGTGAAGCTGGAAATAATAAGCAGGCGTCCTTCGGCCAGCGGAGCCTGCCATTCCGCAGAGAGACGCTTCGGCAAGGATCGTGCGGGGCAGAAGATGATGGGCGGCGTGCCGCGCAGCAGGATGCGTAGGCACTCTCGCTCCACCGGCGAATGGAAGCCGCTAATGACGCAGCGGCCAGAGTCGCGCCATCGCGCGGTTTGGTCGTAGGTGGCGAGGATGGCGTTCCCGGGGCAGCGGGCGGAGCAGAAGAGTGCGGTTTTGGGCAATGCCAGCAAGTCGAGGTTTCCGATAGTGTTGAGTTCGGCGGGCGAATCGTCGCCCAACCGCTCGCGCAAGCGATGCGGCCACAAGGCATCCCATGGCAAGATCGTTTTCACGGCTACGCAATCCAGCTTTCCGAGGTCAGGCGATCCCACGCAAGCCGGATATGCTCGGCTCGGAACATCCGGCGCTTGCGGTCGTTCCACTTGGCAATTCCTTCCACTGCAGCATCCTGATTTTTCACGACGGGAGTTCCGTGCGCAGCCAGCCAATGAACGGATGAGAGAAGCTCAAGCCCGTAGGGCGTTTCAAATCCTTCAATCAAGCGATTCACCCGTGCGAGTCGGTCGTGCTCCTCTTCGTGATTTGATAGAAAATCATTCGCTTCCTTCGCTGCATCTTCCAGCAGCTCAATTTCGACATCTGGTTTCTGGCTATCGCCATAGCCCGAAGTGTAGTGTCGTTCCAAGGTTTCCAGCACCTTGTTGAGATTCGGGGCATACGGTCCGTAGTGCCCCGCCTCATACTTCAGCTTCAAGGGCTGTCCGGCTTCTTGCAGAAAATACGCCAGCTTTTGGATTTCCAGTAGTGTGAGCCGATAGGCCTGCGAGGCATACTGGTCCATTAACCGGATGAAGAGCGCCCGCGCCACCGTGAGCTTGGGTTTATCCGTTCGCACGGGCATGGCTTGCGCTTCGGGCGCTCCGACAGTTTCGAACAAAAGCACGCGCACATCCGGCAACGAAGCAAACGCCTGCTCGATCATCGGTCGCACCTTGTTCCAGTCCAGCCCTCCCAGGCCGCAACCTAGTGGCGGAATCGCGATACTCTGAATTCCTCGCCGCTCCACCTCGGCGACCAGCGCTTCCAATCCACTCTCGATGTCCTCATAGCGTGAGTCCGCCCGCCAGTGGCGCTTGGTCGGAAAATTCACAACATATTTCGGATTGAGCATCGAGTGCAGCTCCACGGTAAACATGCGCCCCGGCTGCACTTCTCCAGCGGCGCAAGCCTTGTGATAGGCGTTGTAGTTTTTCGGGTAGGCTTTCTTGAATTGCAATGCGATGCCTTTGCCCATGAAGCCGATGCAGTTGACGGTGTTCACCAATGCCTCCGCATCGGACTCTAGAATGTTACCTTGGGTTCGTTCAATCATGGTCTCTTCCTGTTTAATAATACCAATCGGCTCGGACCTTCACAACTTTGTGCAGAACCGCGTCGAATTCACGGAAAATTTCTTCCACTTGCGCCTTCATTCCCGTGTTCAGCACGCCGATTTCCTCAATCAACGCCCACGGACACGACTGGTGGATGAGAAATTCGGCCTGCTTCCGGCGCTGGCGGTCCATTTCATTCACTTCGTCGCGCCAATATCGCTCGTAAACCATCTTCCAGTCCACTTCGCCCAGTCGTGCCGTGTCGGCAAACCAGTTTGTAAACGCCGCGATGCCGTGGCCGTCGGAGAAGACGAATCGCAGGCCGGCCTGTTCCACGGCCCGCACCGTGCTTTTGAGATACACCAGCGGCTCCTGCCCTTCGTCGTAACCGGCCACTCGTCCGGTCTTCAACTGAAAGAGCATGGGCGAGAGGTAGCCGAAATAAAATGGCACATAATCGTGGAGTGTGCCACGCGGGCCGCAGGGAATGTTGCGGATGTGCCGATGGCCCTGGATTTCCACATTGTGGATCGTGCGATACGGCAGGCCATCGTCGGGAGTGTGGTTGGCCGCGTGAAGCGCGCCGCGCCGCAAAATCGTCCGAAGGCAGTCCACATGGACGATCCGAAAGATGGGCGTTGGATTCGGAACGCTCACTCGTCCTCCTCGGTGCTGCGGCCAAGGCGGTATTTGATGTCGTAGTTGATAATGAAATCCAACTCTTCTTCCGTGAAGCCGTAGTGCTTGGCGAGGACTGTGTCGATTTCGTCGATGATGGGTTTGGATTTCTGAATCTTGAAGGACTGGGTTTCGGTCGTGCCGGTTTGCTTCTGTTCGCGCACCAGCATGGTGCTGTTCTTCTCGAGGTCTTTGAGGTAGCGTGCGCCCAACGATTGCACGGTTGGGTCTGCAAATGCTGACTCGGGAAGTGGAAAATTCTGGATGTCGAACGGGTTTAAGTCGCGAACATTTGAGGTTACCGTATACCACCACCAGAATACATCGCTACTCAGCGCCGCAATTACGGACCTCACATGCTCCTTCTTGCCCAACGTGAACCAAGTTTCACGACTGCTGTGACCTTGCTTGCCGTTCAAGTTGAACGCAGGGGCAAAGTCGGTGAAAACCTTCCAATACAATCCGCCTGTCGTTCGATAATAGACGCGATGTTCTGACTTGGTGACGAAGTTTTTTACGGCTGTTTTGACAGCAAGGCACTTCTTCAGGATGTGTTGCTCCAAAGAGTCGCCCACTTTTGGAATCCAACAGGCCGGACGCTTTCTGAGCACTTCGACATAGTTGAGCCTGTCCATCAGGCCGTCGCGGTCGTCGCTTGTCCACTTCTGGTAGTTCGTTGAATAGGTGTGACCATCATCGGATGGACTGACGACGAAGATGGTGAGGGCGCGATTAACCGTGTCGAAGAGTTTGGCGGGCCGCCAAGCATAGTTTGCAAACCAAGCATTGCGGCCCGATTCCAGTAGTTCCTGCACGACTTGCATTCGCTGCGTTGACGGGAGGGAGAGCGGCACAATCATGCTCATATAGCCGCTCTTGTGCAGCAGGCGCTCACTACGCTCCATGCACATTGCGTGAATTGCTCCGCTGTCTAGGCACGCGTAATTCTTCAGGCCATAATCGACCTCGCGGATTTCGAGATACGGCGGATTGCCTATGATGACATCAAATCCACCGCCGTTGAGGATGCCGTAAAATTCTATGAACCAGTGCAACGGTTGGTGCGACTTCACCCACTTGTTGAATGGCGATTCCGGATTCCAGATTGAATCGGCATCTACCTTCACGCCGTATTCGCCGGCGAGGTGGCGATTGAGTTCGTCTTCCAGTGCCTTGAGTTTCGTCCGTAGCGCCTCCTTGTCTTGGGCAGTAACGGCGCCGCCGAGTTCCTCTTGTTGCAGTCGGAAGCTACGCACCGCTGCATTGGCAATAAGCAATTTGTCTTCAAATCGTTTGTAGGCATCCAAACTGTCCCCCAACATTAGTTTGCCCTGCCCCGACTTTTCTTCCGTAAAAAGCAAGCGTGCCTCACTCTCAGTCGCGCATCCAATGAGAGTGTTGCCAGCAAGTATGTTAAAATCGATGTCGGGCAGCGGTTCGATGCCAAGGTTTTCGCTGGCTGCGTCTGGCTCGACTTGGGCGGCGAGCTTGAGGAAGAGACGCAGTTTGCAGATTTCTACCGCCTCTTCCATGATATCCACGGCGTAGAGGTTATTAATGATTATGTGCTTGTAAATAAAGTATTTTCGCCTGCTTTCGCGTTGTTTCTCTGTCGCGTTTGGGCGAAGAAGTTGCTCGATTCGGGCGAGGAGACGCTCGAACTCGGCGAGATGGCTCTTTGGGTGCGGCTTCCATGCGACACCATGCGCTGCGCGTGCTTCGGCGATGAAGGCTTCCATGCGGTCGAGGCAGGCTTCATAGAGGAATTCGAGGATATTGAGCGCGGCAAAGATGAACGCGCCCGAGCCGCCAGTCGGGTCGAGCACGGTGATGGTGCTGATAGCATTCCAAAATGCCATGAGCAGGTCCGGGCCTTCGCAGTTCTGGATGACATCCTGCGCGAACTGGCGGAGGTCGAGATTGAGGGTGATGAAGTCGTTGACCTCACGGACTTCGCCAGCGGCGAGCTTCTGCCGGACTTCTTCATAACGCTGGCGGCGGGCGACGACTTCGCGCCAGATTTCGGTGGGCAGGGCGTAGTCGGCGGGCGCGGGTTTGTTCCACGGCTGGCGGCGCTCGATGAGGTTGGGCTGGTTGGCGTCGAGCCCAGCGGCGATGTCTGGCGGGAGTTCTTTGTCCGTGCCGTGGCGGACGGCGGGGTAGATGTAGCGGTCGGGATTTTCGCGAAGCAAATCCCATACGGTTGGGCCATCGGGATTTTCGAAGGCCACCTTGCACTTGGCGCGGGCGGCATCGAAGAGGAAGGGGATAATGGTGCTCTTGCTGATGTATTCAGTAATATCCTCCTTCGTGTAATACGCCCCCATTTGTTTCTGGTTGATATATTTCTCGAAGATGTAGCCGAGCACATCTGGGTTGATTTCCTTGTCGTCGCGGAGTGGGCGATCGTCGAGAATCCAGTCGTAATTCTTGAAGTAGTCGAAAATGTCTTCGAAGGCTTTGTCGGGAATCTGAATGGCGTCGCCGTAGTCGCTCTCAAGCTGATGGACATCGAAGATGCCGCCATTGAGGTAAGGGACACGGCCGATGAGCATTTCCAGCTCTGGCTTACGGTCCTTGGCACCAAGGCCCTGGTGAAAAAGCTTGAGCAAAAAGTAGCGGTAGAAGGAGTAGAATTTGTCGCCTTTGCTTTTCGCCTTGAGCTGGTTGAGGCGGTTGCGGAGGTAGTCTGTGTCCCCGTCCAGAAAGCCCTTGCGCTGGACGAAATAAACGAACATGAGGCGGTTCAGCATGACGGAGGCATACCACTCGTGATCGCCTTGATTGGGGATGCCGGTGATGAACTTGAGGAAGGCGGTGTGCTGATTGCGGAACTCCTCATAGAACTTCTTGGTGACCCGCTCGTTCACATTGGCACGGGCACGGCCGGCGACTTCCGGCAGAGTGATGGTTTCCTCCTCATCGAGGGAGACGAAGAGCGGGTCGAGCTTTTGGAGAATGGCGGCCCCGCTTTGGCCTTGGGTCAATTCAAACTCGCGGACGCGCAGCGGTCGTCCCTGCTCACGGCGCACCCATTGCCAAATCTGGCGGGTTTTTGCGGAGTCGGTGAAAACGATGAAGTGCTCGTAGGAGGACTTGGTGACTTCGCGCTCGATTTTGCGGCGCGCGGCGGAATCCGGCAGGCGGCCAGCGGAATCCGGCAGGCAATGCCAAGCGACAAATCCCCGCTTGTGGGCGATGGCCTCAAGCTGCGCGGAGCCGGTCTTGAGGGGCACCTCCAACCCAGCGGTGTGCTTGTCCCAGCCGAGCTCCTCGATAAAGAGGCGGCGGAACTCAAAGTTCTGGAGGAGCGGTTGGCAGCGGGTGGGGTCGAGTGGCATTTTGAGCGTGGGTTTGGATTTTTTTATGAAGCAAGACCGAGCGAGCAGAGGATGTGCGGCTCCTCGGTGTGCTCCTCGTCGTGGATAATGCACAGCCTGTCTTCCTCGCGGAGGCTGATGACGAGCGATGCCAGAGCCTCGTCCGTGACGCCGGTGCGAAGCTGGCGGTTCAGGTTATCAATGGCGGCTTGGCGCAGTGGATAGCGGTAGATTTCCTCGATGCACTTGGTTAGAGCCGGCGTGTCGAATAAAGTTCCTTTCACAGATTCGGCATAACGCTTGAGCCGTTCGTAGGTGCGGAAGCGAGCGCCCGAGGGCCGCCCGAGCTGGCCACCAACGGTTTTTTCCTCGGCGACGATGATTTCCACTCCCTTTCGCACCAGCTCGTGGTGGTCCGCTGGCCGGGGTAGAGCGGGTGTATCGAAGGCGCACTCGGCGGCACGGAGGATTTCGAACTGGGATTGGGTGACGGCTTTTCCAGTCTGGTCCACCCAGGCGAGAGCGTCGTTGCCCTGCGCGGTGCGGAGATAAACCATGGCACCATGGGGCCTGTTGGCCGTGGCCTGGTGCGGCTTGGTGGAATAAACAACATCTGGCAGTGACTCGATGGTGGGCTTGAGCGAGGGGTCGGCGTCGGTGGCGTTCTTCCAAATCTGGTAGGCGTAGGAGGCAAGGTCCACCTCGCTGTCGGCATCGCCATCGAGTGTGCCGGCCTTTTCGCTGTAGAGGTCCACGAGATTTCTCGCCTCATCATCCTCGAAAAAGGCTTCATCGGTTCCGACCACTTCCGCATTTTCCATGAGACGGGTGCGGACCCGGGTGCGGAGACGGATGATGCGCTCGACGCCATCGGCTGGAAGGAAGGAGTAGCACCTGATCTCGGAGGATTTTTGCCCAATACGGTCCACACGGCCTGCGCGTTGGATGAGACGGATGATGGCCCAAGGCAGGTCGTAATTCACGATGACCGCGGCATCCTGAAGATTCTGGCCCTCGCTCAGAACATCGGTGGCTATAAGAACGCGAAGTTCGTTGCCGGGCAGGAAGGCGGAATCGGCTTTGTTGGCTTCGTGGCGGTTGCTTCCGGGGCTGAAGCGCCAGGCGAGTTGCGTGGGGTTCGAACTCTCGCCGGTCACGCCCTCGAGCTTCGAAACTCCGCGCTTATGAAGCTCGCTGGTGAGGTAACGCGCGGTGTCGGCAAACTGGGTGAAGACGAGGATTTTTTCCTTGGAGTGGGTTTTTGCAACGAGGTTGTGCAGGGCATCCAGCTTGGCATCGTGAGCCGGGTTCCAGTCGCCGTTTTTCTTGAGGACGGCCATGAGGGTCTTGGCATCGCTGGCGAGTTGCTCGCCGAGTTGATCTTCGAAGAGTTCGGAGCGGACCCAGCGGAAGCGTTTTTTGTATTGGGAGGAGAAGAACGAGTAAACCTCGGCCGCTCTTTTGCGGTAGTCGGCTTCGGATTTCAAACCCAGATTCTCGGAGGGCTGTGCCTCCTCCTCGTCCTCTCCCTCGCCGAAAATTTCGGCGTCCGCGCTGGGATCATCGGTGTCCTCGTCGTAATTTGCCGAGTCGAGGAGGCCGTTATCCTGCGTTCCGATGGGAAGCGGCAGGGCGTTTTCCAAAGCATGGAGAAAAATGTAGTTTCGCAGGATGTGGCGCTCGATGGACTGATGGAAGGCCTCACCACTGCTCTCAAGGCGCTTGAAAAGATTCGTGCGGCAGAAGCCCATGAGCCGCTTGCCAGCGCGGGAGAGGTCCTCGATCTGCTTCTCCTCGGCAGCGGTGCGTGGAGTCGTGGCGGCGGCATGCACATAATTCCCGAGACCATATCGTGGCAGGTGGAGTTTGTTGATCCCCTCAACGACATCATCGGCATAGAGCCGGGCAAACTGGTCGTTGGGATTCTTGGCGTCGATTTTGACTTTGACGGTCTTTGGTTTCCGCTCGGGGAAATAGGATTTCGTTCCGTCTTGAAAAGTCAGGTGGCGGCGGTTGGTCTCTGGGTCTAGCGTGGCGTAGTTTTCCTGAATAAAGCTGCGTGTGCGCCGGACCATGTAAAGGCGCATGAGCTCGCGCCAGTCGTCTGCGATTTCACTTTTCTCAAAAGCGGCAAGCGAGTGGATGGAACACTGGTGGCGCTTGATGAATTCCGTATCACCCCCGAGTTGGCGAAGGAGATGTTCCGGGCGGATGCCAAGGTTTTTATCCTCTGGAACAAAGAGGCGCAGCTGATTGGAAAGGTCGAGATAGGTTTTGTTGTAGGGCGTCGCGGAAAGAAGAATGCAGCGGCTTTCGTTCTCGTGGATGTATTCCTGGATCGCCCGGTAGCGCGAGCCCTCGCGGTTTCGGAGGTTGTGACTCTCATCAACGAGGACGATCTTGTAGCGCCGCATATTGGGCAATTCGCGCGCAACGCGGGTGATGGACATGACGCGGGCGATCAGGCGGTATTCGGCAACATAGTCCTCCCACATTTTGACGAGGTTTTTCGGACAAATGATGAGGGTCTCTGTAAACTGGTCGTCTTGAAAAACCTTGGCCAGCGCAGTGGCCATGAGGGTTTTTCCAAGGCCGACGACATCGCCGATTAGAACTCCTCCTCGTTTGTTCAAGTGGTGCGCGGCGATTTTTACGGCGGCCACCTGATAGTCGAAAAGCCGGTTACCGAATTCCGGCGGTATGCGAAATTGCGTCAAACCTGAGCGGGCTTCTTGCGCGAGGTGATAGGCGATTTTGAGGTAGATGTGGTATGGCGGGACGGGTAGTTCGCGCGCCCAGCTTTCGTCGATGACTTGGATCAGTTCTTTGGTGATATCCACGCACCACCGGTCCTGCCACCGCGCCTCAAACCATTTCGCCAGCTTGTCGGTGGAATCGTGATCGAGGACATCGACATTAAGCTCACCCTGCTTGGAAAGACCGGCCATGGTCATGTTGCTAGATCCGACAAAGGCAGTAGCTGGGTTGTTGGCATCCTCGCGAAAGCAGATGTAAAGCTTCGCGTGGAGCGGATGGCGTAGGAAAAGTTTGACCGATATCTTTCCGTCCTTGAGTTGCTGAGAAAGGCGCTGAAGAGCTTTTTCATCGTCATCAGTGGGAGCTCCAATCGTCAGTTGCGTGCGGAATTGTTCCGCGAGCTTTCGCTTGAGACGAAGAATGGTTTGGTTGTCGAGAGCCTCATCCTTTTTCGCAAGACTCATTAACTCTCGAAGCTCATCCTCGGGTGCGGTCTGCATACCGACAAGAAGCCTGCATTGGTTTTCAGGGCCGCCCGGCCACTTTTCAACAAGGTCGGCAACGGCTTTCCATCCGCGCAAATTGAAATAACCAACGCAAAAGTCTGCACGATGGGACACGTCCAATGAAGCGCGCAGGTGTTCCTGAAGTTCCAGTTCGATGTTGTCGAAAATTCGGGGCATGAGTTTTCTTTGAAGTTTCAGACTTAATTTTTAGATGGATTTTAATCTATGGAGCATCGCAACTTTAACGGAAAGGAACCAAATGCTGAACGAATGGCTGCTTTTATAAAAGGATGGAATGAGGTTTTTTCTGACTGATCCAAGCATGCCGGAAGTCCTAGGAAGTGCGGCAGGGTGTAAGAAAAAATCTGCAATTTGGAAAACTGAAATGCGGAGCCGGCCGCATCTTTCAACAACCAAGGCCAAATACAAAAACGCGCGCGAAAGCAAAAAGCAGACGGGGTCGAAAACGATTTAGAAGCTGAGTGTGCTTATCAACCTGTCGAGGCTCTGTTGCTTTTCCAGGCTCGACCTTCTGGGGAGGACGCTGAACTTGTGCCGACGATCAGCGACGAGTAACATGCTGCCGCAACAGACTCTCTGCAAGCCTTGCTCGTCCTTGGTTGGAAAAGGGAGGGAGCTTTAGGAAATCTGCATTCTGCCTTTGTCGGTGAGTCGGTATTTCTGGAGGCGGCTGTTGGGTTTTTCGGGGATGGTGCGTTCGAGAATCTGCTCCGATAAGAGTCGGTCCAAGTAATTGCGTTGAAATGTCTCCCGATGGCGAATGCCTGTGACTTTCTGGATTTCCGCACTGGTGCGTGGTTGGTCTAGGCATATCTTTAAAACATCAAAAATCCATGCTTCGACTTGTCCGGTGACTTGTCCGGTGACTTGTCCGGTGACTTGTGTCGACTCTAAGCCCCCTTTTCGTGATTGTTCACGAGTGAGCGGCAGGATTTTAGGGAGGATGAGGGTGAAGCGGACGCGTCCGGCGAGTTCTTCGATGGTGGGTTCGGGCAGGTTTTCAGCTTTAGCGATGCGGAAGATGCCTGGAATGCCGCTGCCCCATTGTTCGACCAGTTCCAGTTCTCGAAACACGCGGGCGATGACAGGATTTCGGATTTGGGAGACGCCTTGCTTGATGTCTTCGACGGTCAGACCGGGAAGGAGCAGACCTGGGCTTTCAATCTCGATCCTGTTGTCGAAAAAGGCCACGCGAATGGGGGAACCACGGTGGGAGTAGTCGGCATGAACGAGCGCGTTGATGATGACTTCGCGGAGGATTTTCACCGGGATGCTCCAGATGTCCTTGCGGCGGATTTCTGAAAAATCCGCGCCTCGCATGGCATGCTTTTTCAGAAAGAGCATGATTTCGTCCACGGCTTTTGGCAGCGGAGAATGGATGTCGATGTGGTCGAAGATATCCGCCTTGTCGTCGCCCATGAAACGCCCGCATTGAATCCACGCGTCGTCGAAGAATTGGCGGCGGTCGAGGCCGTAGAGCAGTATGCCACCTTGGCTCGGAACCAGCTTGCCTTGTTCCTTGACCATAATCCGCAGGCTTTGGAGTGTTCGCTCATCAATGGAATTGCGACCTTCGAAATCTTTAGCGATGGCTTTGAGGTCGAGTGCATCCAGCGTGAGTTCCGGCATCGGGAGGGCATCGAAGCTCACACCCGCGACCCCGCGTTGCAATTCGGCGATTAGCTGAGGATCGGCGAGGCGATTGGTCGATCCCAACCGGACATAGGTGCCGCTTTGCTGGCCTTCCGCCTTGAGAAAATGGGGACGCATGCCACTGAGGAAAACTTCCACCACGAGCAGAGTTTTTCCCTCAACGGTGATCATTTCGATACTCGGCACCAAGCGTGGAGAGATCGAGTCCGCAATGAGGTTGGACAGGCGCTCCTCTTCATCCAGCGGGTTCTCAACGCCTATGATCTTCCGGTCATTGGCCACCCCGAGGATCAAATGACCACCCGCAGAATTGGCAAATGCCACAAGCGTCCGCAGAACCGAACGCGGTGATGACAAGTCGCGCTTGAACTCAAGCGTTTTGCTTTCCGGATTGTCGATGAGATTCGAGATCATTGAGCAGGATAAAAATACAGTTCGCGGATAGTTGCCAGCGGCTGTTGTTTCGGAAGAAATTTTGTTACGAGAGCCGAGTTGAGTGTCTTGGATTTTTCAAGCGACCGACCGGTTCCAAGTGGCGAAGGACTCGCGCTATGGCGCGAATGCTTGTGGTCAGGTTTTGCGGACTTGGGATTTCACTTCGCCGTCGTGGAAGCGCGTGGTGAGTTCTTTGGACTTCATCGCGTCTTTTGCGGAGCGGAGGATTTGTCCGTTTTCATCCATGGTGATGGTGTAGCCTCGCGCGAGGGCTGCGGCTGGGTTCAGGGCGCGGAGGACGGCTGCATTCCGGGCGAGGGATGATTTCTCCTGCTGCAGTCGGGCATCGGCGCGGCGATTGAGGGTGTCGCGGTATGTGGAGAGTCGGCGGGATAGTTCGGAGATTTTCAGATCTGGACGATGGCCTGCAAGGATGCGGGCGTGGCGTTCGAGGAGAAGCCGCAGCTGGTGTGGAGCGGATTCTGCGATGGATTGCAGGTCCTCGAGTAGGCGGTCGAGTGTTTGTTGCTTTTCCTGTAGCATTCGGCGCGGTTCCAGGAAAAGGGCGGTTCTCTGCAGGGCGATGAGCTGGTTTCCAAGCCCATCGAGGCGCATGAGAACAGGTCGTCCGAGTCGCGCGGCGAGGTGCTGGAGTTTGTCGAGGAGTTCGGCGGAGTCGGCGGAGAGGATTTCCGCTGCAGCGCTGGGAGTGGGTGCGCGGAAGTCAGCGGCGAAGTCGCAGATAGTGAAGTCGATTTCGTGTCCAACGGCACTCACGACCGGAACCGGGCTGGCTGCCACGGCGCGCGCAACCACTTCTTCATTGAATTCCCAGAGGTCTTCCAAGCTGCCGCCACCACGAGTTACCACAATCACATCGAAGGGGGGCAGGCCGGTGGTCGATGGATCGCCAAGCAGTCGGATGGCCTCGGCGATCTCGGCGGCTGCGCCTTTTCCCTGAACTCGCACAGGACAGATGATGACTTCGATGCCTCGCTGACGGCGGTGCAGGACATTCAAGAAATCCTGAATGGCTGCGCCTGTGGGCGACGTCACCACGCCGATGCGGCGGGGGAACTTCGGCAGCGGGCGCTTTTTCGTGGAGTCGAAGAGGCCCTCGGCATCAAGTCGGCGCTTGAGTTCCTCAAACTTGGCTTGCAGTGCGCCGACTCCGCGTTCTTGGATGCGGCGGACTATGATCTGGTAGTTCCCGCGTGGCTCGTAAACGGTAAGGGAGCCTTGGAGTTGAACCTGCACGCCGTCGGCGAAGTTCATGCTTCGAAGTTGGGCTGTTTGGCCTGCGAAAAGCACACAGGCGATTTGGGAGCCTGAGTCCTTGAGTGTGAAGTAGGCGTGGCCCGAACTTTGGCGCCGGAGATTGGAGACTTCTCCTTCGACCCAAACTTCACCGATGCCGTCCTCGAGGAGTCCTCGGACTTTGCGGGTGAGGGCGCTGACGGTGAGAATAGCCGGTTCGGCTGGCTTGGGTGCCGGCTTAGGTTTCGAAATGGTGCCTTTCAGGTCGAAGTCGAGTTGCATGGCGTGTTGTTGAGTGAGGAGGTGATGCGTTCGGCAAGAGCGGGACTGATTCCAGAGACTTTTGCGATGTCCTCAGGAGTGAGGGATTTTATGCGTTCCACGGAGCCGAATTTTTCGAGGAGCAGACGCTTGCGGTTCGCGCTGACACCGGGGATGGCATCCAAGAGGCTTTCACGGACGCGTTTTTTCAGTAGGAGGCTGTGGTATCCATTCGCCGTGCGGTGCGCTTCGTCGCGGATGCGCTGGAGCAAGCGCAAGGCGCCGCTGTCTTGGGGAAGCCGCATCGGGAGGGGGCGGCCGGGGCGGTGGATTTCCTCGAATTCTTTGGCCAAACCGATGATTGGCACATTTTGCAAGCCGAGGCGGCTTAGTTCGCCGCAGGCACTGGAGAGCTGGCCGCGTCCGCCATCGACAATAATGAGGTCGGGGATGGCCGTGGCGTTTGCGTTCTCCGACTCACGCAGGATGCGTCCATAGCGTCTGCGCACGACCTCGGCCATGCTGGCGAAATCATCCTGTGTGGTCAGCCCCTTGATCCGATAAGTGCGGTAGCCTGCGCGGTCGGGAACGCCATCACGAAAGCGGACCATCGAGGCCACGATGTGTGCGGATGAGATGTTCGAAATGTCAAAGCACTCCATGACCCGAGGCGGGGTGGGGAGGGCAAGCGCGGCTTGCAGCGCGGTGACATCCGCTTCGGGGTTGATCGTCGTTGGCAGCGACTTGCGGGTGAATCTTGTGGTCGGGCGGGTTGTTGTCTTGAGGTCTTCGAGGAGATTGCGGAGTTGCGCGGCCTTTTCAAAATCCATCTTCTCGGCGGCGGCCTTCATTTCGGATTCGACCTGATCGAGCATTTCGCGGCCTTGGCCCTCGAGGAACTCACAGGCGGATTCCACGCGGGCGAGGTAGTCTTCGCGGGTGGTCTTGCCGATGCAGGGCGCGCTGCAGTTTTTGATGACATGGTTGAGGCAGTGTTTGTATTCCACCTCGCCTGGTTCGAGCGGACGGCAGGAGCGGATGCCGAACCGCTTGCGCATGGCCTCCAGCGTGCTGCGAAGGGCGCCTGCATTGGCGAAGGGACCGAAATAACGTGCTCCGTCTTCCTTGCGCATGCGGGTGAGGGCGAAGCGGGGCATCGGTTCTGCGAGGTGGACCCGGACGAGCAGGAAGCGTTTGTCGTCGCGGAAACTGATGTTGTATTTCGGGCGGAATTCCTTGATGAGGCGTCCCTCGAAAAGCACGGCTTCGGCATCGCTGCGGACGATGTGGTATTCGAGGTTCCACACACTATCGATCAAGGCGCGTGTTTTCAGGTCTGCCGAGAATTTGCGCGAGGGCATGAAGTAGCTGCCCACTCGCTTGCGGAGGTCCTTCGCTTTGCCAACATAGATGACATGGTCCAACCGGTCGCGCATCACATACACGCCGGGCTTGTGCGGCATGTCGCGGAGAATTTTCTGAAAATCCGCGCGCGGCTTTTGGGTGCTCATGGCCTAACGATGAGGCATCGGCGTGCGCGGTGCAAGCGAGCTACAGGCAGACATCCAGATACTCGAGCACCTTGGAAAAGGGCACGGCTTCCAGTCGGCCAAAAGCATCGTGGCGGGTCAAGCGGTCGCGCGTCACGGCAGGGCTCGAAATGCCGCAGAGGAAGCGTGCGAGTTGGCGCTTCGCGCGCAAGGCGGCGTGCCCCTCAGCGCGGAGGTTTTTGATCATCTCGGCATCCGAGTGGCTGATATCGGCATCATTTCCTTTGGGAAGTTGGGTAGCTTTTTCTCCTCGGCATCGGCCGCAGTGTCCGCAGTCGGAGTCACTTTTCTCGCCAAAGTATTCGAGAAGGCGGCGAACGGAGCAGCCGGGGGCGGAAGTAAACGCGACAATGCCATCCAGGCGCGCGAGGTCTTGCTTTTCGCGGGAGGTAAAAAGGCCGTGCAGCCAGGTGGCAATCTCGCGGGGATTTCGTTCCTTGGCTCCCGCAAGCAGGCGGAATTTGTGGCGCAGGCCGGAGGGTTTGATTTCGATATCCCCCGCCTCTTCCAGATAGCTCAGCGCTTTGAGAATGCGTTCGCGGGATTCACCGATTTTTTCGGCGGCGGCATCTGGTTCGATGGTGAGGAGGCGTGTGCCGCGTTTTCCCGAGGCGAAGAGGCTTTTCAGGAATTTCTGCCTCTCTGGCGTGTGTCCAGCGATGACGCGGTCCTCGGGATGGCGGAAGGCCAACTGGAGAGTGGCATAAAAAAGCCCTGCCGGTTCGAGGATTTTGTCTTTTTCGAGGTAGGTGATGACGGTTTCCAAGACGAGAGGCCGGATATCCGTGGTTCGAGAAATATCGTAGCGGCTGATGTCGAATTCATCGCCTTGGCGGAGGAGGTGGTCCACGAGATGGCGCAGGGCCTGCTCCTCAGGTGTGTCGCCGAGGATGAAGTTTTGGAGGACGGTGAGGTCGTCGGCGCAGGCCAGCATCTCGCAATGCGAATCCTTGCCGTCGCGGCCTGCGCGACCGATCTCTTGTTGGTAGTTTTCGAGGGTCTTCGGGAGGTTGAAGTGAAAGACGGAGCGAATATCCGCTTTGTCGATTCCCATGCCGAAGGCAATCGTGGCCACAATGACATCGCACCGGCCCTGCATGAAGTCATCCTGCGCGGAGGCGCGCACATCGTTTGCAAGGCCGGCGTGGTAGGCCCTCGCGCGGATGCCCGCGGGTTGCAGGCTACCTGCCACGCTCTCCGCCGTATGCTGCAGGGTCACATAGACAATGGCCGGGAATGGTTTCTTTTGGACGAGTCGATCGATGAGCAAGTCCAAGCGCTTGTCCGCTCCAACCGGGGTGATGTGCAGGTCCAGATTGGGTCGGTGGAAAGATGTCTGCACATGGTCTCCCTTGGCGATGCGGAAGGCTTCGCGGATTTCCTTCGACACGGCAGGCGTTGCTGTGGCCGTGAGCGCCAGAACACGCGGGATGCGGAATTTTTTCGCGAGAGCGGCGAGGCGCAGATACTCGGGCCGGAAATTGTGTCCCCACTCGGAAATGCAATGGGCCTCGTCGATGGCGAGCATGGCAATATTCGCCCGCTTGATCTTGGCGACGAAAGTCTCGCTCACGAAGCGCTCGGGGGCGACATAGAGGAGTTTGAGTTTTCCTGTGGAGAGGCCTTCGTAGATTGATGCCGTTTCGGCGGGAGTGAGTGTGGAATCGAGTCTTGCGGCGGCGATCCCGCGTTTTTGCAAGACATCGACTTGGTCTTTCATCAGTGCGATCAGCGGCGAGACGACCAAGGTTATGCCCTCCATGAGTATGGCTGGAAGTTGGTAGCAGAGCGATTTTCCGCCGCCTGTGGGAAATACGGCCAAGGCCGAGCGCCCGGCCAGGAGCGTTTCGACGACCTGCCTCTGACCTTCCCTGAAGCCCTCGTGGCCGAAGTGTTTTAGGAGTTCCCTCTCGAGGTCGTGTTGTGGCTCTTCCATTTTGGGGTCACCAATAGAGCGCAGAGTCCTCCGCTCGGCAATGTCGAGTCGCCGCAGCAAAAGCTTGGCGCGCGGGTGGGGGAGCCGTCATTGTTGAGGCGTAGCTATGCAGCAATACCACCGCCTCCTTCGCCTTGTCCTTGATGAAGGTCGATTCAAATCCGACCGCACCGGCACCGGCACCTATTCTGTTTTCGGTGCGCAGGAGCGCTTCGATTTGCGCGAGGGATTTCCCCTCCTCACCACCAAGAAACTCCATCTGCGCTCTATCATTCACGAGCTTCTCTGGTTCTTGAGGGGTGAGACAAACATTCGCTACCTGCGCGAAAACAATGTGACGATCTGGGACGAGTGGGCGGATGAGAATGGCGACCTCGGCCGGGTTTATGGTGCGCAGTGGCGCGACTGGCGCGGAGCGGATGGCATTTCGATCGATCAAATCGCGCGCGTTGTGGATGACATTAAAAAGAATCCCGACAGCCGCCGCCTCGTGGTATCGGCATGGAATCCCGCTGAGCTTCACATCATGGCCCTCGCGCCCTGCCATGCGCTTTTTCAATTTTATGTGCAAGAGGGCGAACTCAGTTGCCAACTCTACCAGCGCAGCGCGGATCTCTTCCTTGGTGTGCCCTTCAATATCGCCTCCTACGCGCTTCTGACGCTCATGGTCGCTCAAGTCTGCGGTCTTCGGCCGGGCACATTTGTTCACACCTTTGGCGACCTCCACCTCTACGCCAACCACCGCGAGCAGGCTCGCCTGCAACTCGCGCGCGAGTGCCGGCCTCTCCCACACATGGTTCTCAACCCCGACCGCACGCTTCTCGAGGACTTTGTCTTCGAGGATTTCACTCTCGAAGGTTACGACCCTCACCCTGCCATCAAAGCTCCCATCTCCGTCTAATCCATGATCGCCATCGCTGCCATGTCCCGCAACCGCGTCATCGGAGTCGATGGCCGCATTCCTTGGCACATCTCCGAGGACTTGAAATTTTTCAAACGCACTACGCTCGGGCACATCATCGTGATGGGTCGAAAAACCTACGACTCGCTCGGGAAGCCGCTCCCTGGGCGCGAAAATTGGGTCGTTTCAAGGGATGCCCACATCGAAGGAGTCACTCTGCTTCGCTCCTTTGACGCCATCGAAGAACCTGCGGACGGCCGACGCCTCTACATCATAGGCGGCGCCCAACTCTACGCCGCCCTCCTGCCCCGCTGCTCGGAACTCCTTCTCACCCGCATCGACCGTGAAGTTGAAGGCGACACTTTTTTCCCCGAGTTCGAGAATGATTTCGACGCCGGCGAGATTTTGGAATCAGGCAACCGCTACGAAATCCGCCGCCATCTCCGAAAGTAATCGATCACTTTCCCTCAAACCTGTGCCCTCCGACTCACGGGCGTCGCTTTTCCATTTCGCAGTATGTGCGGCTGAAACCAAAGCCATGCTTTGAAGTCTGACTCAAAAATTCTTCAAAGCCCCCACTACGCCGGCCAGCATGGCAGAGTTGGGGGATGCGGATTCCTTTCGGAAGGCTGCCAAGTAGCTGCGCGCTTCCCTAAAAAACCTGAAATCAGAAAAACCCAGGCTCTTCTTCGCTCTTCTTGGGGGCGTGTAGTTCCAATATTTTCCCAATCGGGTCTGCTGCTGTTTTGATTTCCTCTGATGGGCTCCAGATCGAACGAAGCACCCGCAGTCTTTTGTTGCTTTCGGATTCCGGTTCCTGCGGCTTTTTTTGTTCCTCTACATACTCATGCCACCGGCGCAACTCGTTGTGCAGAGCGAAAAACCTCCTCTGCCACTGCTCTTTCTTCTTCTGTGCTTCCGCGATCCATTCCACCAAATCCAGTCGATCCACCGAAGCCAAGCGCGCTTGGGCTTTGCTTTCTTCTGTTTCGACTCCTGCAAGAATTTTATGCCAGACAACTAAATAGAGCCTGTCCGGAATCTCGTATCTTGTTTTTTATAATTTATTTAGAATAGAAAAAAGTTGGGTATGAACAGCGTTTTTGCTGTTCATACCCGAAATTGGCGTGTTATATTTTTGGTGTCAA
>JBILWM010000054.1:0-19691 GCA_044369905.1 Terrimicrobiaceae bacterium
CAAGGACGTGCTCTACCGACTGAGCTACATGGGCATTTGGCGGCCGGAGCCGCGGTGTTTGCACATCGACCTGCGTTATGTTTTCCCGGTGGAAAAAGGCGACGACGCTACCCGCTCCCGCATTTGCAAGGGGCGGTTGGCGTCCTCTCCTGTTTCCGACAGGGACGGGAAAAGTAGCGCTTCTGCGTTTTCTGTCAAAGGGAAAATGCAGGTAGCCGGACAGACATTCCGCACGGCCGGTTGGTCAGGCGGCCTTCTTCGCGCGCTTGTTGCAGAGCACGGCGATGGTGACGAAAGCGACCTCACAAAGCACGAATGCCACAGCTCCGGGTAATCCGCCCGTGCCAAATCCGTAGCTGTGAAGTCCTACGCCCAGAATGAAGTTCACTCCATACCAGGCCATGATCACGCATTGGAAGGCGAGCACGGCACCGACGGCCATTCCAAATCCGCCCCACCTGCCGGCGATGCGACCATGGAGAAGAAAGAGATAAGCCAAGAGAGCGATGAGCGCCCAAGTTTCCTTGGGGTCCCAATCCCAAAACCGGCCCCAGGAGTAGTTCGCCCACACGGCGCCGAGGATGGTGCCGATGGCGAGGAGGAGCACGCCGATTTGAAGGGTTCGGTAGAGATAGTTGTGCAAGACCGGGGAGGCCTTCACGCCGAACATGGATTTTCCGAGAATGATGTGACCGACCCCGAGCGCTAAAGCGAAGGCGGCGTAGCTGAGCGTGATCGTAAGCACATGAGTTGTGAGCCAAAAATTGTCCGCCAAAACGGGAACGAGCGGGTGGATCGAGCGATCGAGAATCACCGGCTGGGTATCGGCAAGAATGAGCGAAGCGACGGCGACCGGCACGGCACCGAGGAGGAAATAGCGGCTGCGGTAAATCGCTTCGAAAATGAGCGCGAAGAAAATCGTGCCGAAGGCCACCCACACGACGGACTCATACATGTTCGTCACGGGCGCGCGACCGGAGATGATGATGCGGAAAACAAACCCGGCAAGTTGAAGGATGAAGCCGCAGAGGCCGAATGCCCAGCCCAGCAGATAGCCGGGCTTTCCAGGCACCACGAGCATTCCGATACCCGCAGCGAGATAGAGAATCCAAGCCCATCGGAAAGGATGGAGCCTTTGGTAGAAGACCTCCACGGCGATCTTATTGGCATCCGCCTGGAATCTTGCCTCCTCCCGCGCCTGCTCGGCTCGTAGCTCCGCAAGCCCGGCGTCGAAGTCGGATTGGTTGTTCGAGCGGAATCCCTCGCGCAGCTTGGCGAGTGCGAAGTCATCAGGTTTCAGCGGGCTCCATGCGGCGGCGCCTGTTGGCAACAGGGTGACGGAGCGTCCGCTCACGAGCCCCTCAAAAACCGCGAGCCGCATGCCGACGGTGGAGGCCTCGCGCTGGAGCACATCGAGGGTAGTCTTGGGATTTTTCGAGCGGATGGCGGAGACCTCCTGCAAGGCGGCGCGGAGCTTTTCGTTGCCTGCCAGTTCGCGGTAGGTGAAGAGTTTTTTCTCGGGGTCTATTCCCAGCTGATCCTTGAATTTTTTATTTCCGATAAGGATGAGCGGCTGGTCTTCCCAACCGACCGGCGTGAGCCACAGCGAGGCGACCGTCGCGGTCGAGCTGATCTTTACCCCATCCTTCATGTAGCGGCTTTTTCCCGAAAGACTCAGGAGCGCCTCGTCAGCGAAAACAAGGAATGGCTTCTTGCGTCCACCCTCTTGAATCGGCACGGAGTCCAAGCCCGTAAGATCGAGTCCGTGCGAGGCATTGCAAAAAATGAGAAGTCCTGCGGCAAAGGCAAAAATGCGAAAGAGAGATGTCATGCGTCCTTGGTTTTGGGTTTGAAGTAAAACATGATGGTGATGCCGACACAAATGGCCAGCGAGCCGAACCATTTCAGCAACCAGCCCGGGTCGTAGAGGACCTGGAGAGTGGTTTCACCAAGATCGCGGGGGTTCCACTCGGCTTGGGAGAACTTGTAATTGATGCCGGTGAAATTTGCGAAGAGCGTGCCGGGGAAACTCGCCGGATGGTTCATGCGGGCGGTGCCGGTTTTTGTGAAGCCCGTGCCATCCTCTTTGAACTCCACCGTCGCGATGAAATTCGATGGCGTTTCAGTGCCCTCGTAGCGCGGCACCTCGAAATTCAAGAGCCGCATGGCAAACGGCATCGGACGCAATTCCAAGCCATATCCGATGCGAACGACATTCAACCCGTCCGTGAGCGAGGTGATTTCGCCGCTCGGGACCCAACGCGTTTCGGAATCCTTTTTCTCAGGGGAGACAAGCCTCGCGCGGAAACCGGGAACACCCGTCTCGCCCTTGGGCAACAGAGGGCCGGGCTTCATGGTCGAACGCACGGCGGCCTCGGGATAGTATCCGAGCACCTCCACCTGCCAATCCGCCCAACCGGTGGAAAAAGATTCGCCCACCTTGGCGCTTCCCGCCGCAAGAGTGGCACCACTCCGCTGAAGCTGGTAGCGGATGCCTTCCTCGCCGGGAGAAGCCACCAGCGTGGGTGTCGAGTCGCCCTCGGCGGCCTGCGCGCTCTGAATCCGCACAAGCGCGGCAGGATTGTTCGGCTGCTCGCTCTTTGTCGTCGGGCGTCCTGACACCATTTCAAAATCAGGCCAGTAATCCTCCACCGTAACCAAAAAACCTCCCGCTTCGATAGGCGTCTTCATCACATCCGCCCGTAGATAGGTCACCGCCGCCGAATCAGGCGGGGCGATGGTGATTTTTCTGCCATCCGCTCCCAGCATGACCCGTATGCCGGAGGCTTTTTGCTCTCCTTGGACCACAGGCGCAAATTTTCCAAAAACCATCTGCGTCTCGGCACCGCCAGCCGGCTTCGGAGGAGGAAGCTCGGATTGAAAAACCACGCGCGCGAGTCCAAAAAAATCCCGCTCCTGCGGAGTCTTGCCCTCGAGCACCAAGGGCATCTCCAGAGTTTGCCCCATGCGCGGGCTGGTGAAGCGAAGCATGACGCCCGGCCCACCAGACTCGGAGGGAACGAGTGTTTCCTCCTTGATGAGATTGTCGCTGAATCCATCGGCGATGATTTGCAGGTTTGTCTGAGGCACTTCGAAAACACGCGGACGCTTCTCACTTGGGCGGACCGTGGCGGCGTCGAAGGGCATCACATACAAAGCCGAGTCATTCGGGCTCTCGACCTGAATGATGCTGCGATTCACCGTCACCTTGCGCACAGGCCCCTTGTCCTTGTGCAGGGTGACATTTCCCTCAAACCCGGTGTGCAAGCCCACCATGGCTCCGATGAGGAGCGTGATGATGCCGTAATGGGTGATGATGAATCCGGCGTGCTTTTTCTCCCAAGGCCAGCGGGTGAGGGTCACCGCGAAGAGGTTGATGCAAAGCACGGCCAACCAAACGATGAACCAAGGCGCCTTGTAGATGTAAACCTGCGCGATTTTTGTGCTGAATTCGGACTCGGCAATGGTCGCCGCCGCGCAGGCGATCGCAATGGTCGCCAAAAGAATGAGCGCCAACTGCAGCGATCCCAACCAGTGGATAACACGCCAAGCGGTGGAGTTTTTTTTGCGCTCTTCGACCAGTCGCTTCCGTTCAAGCGCAGTCAAGATACGCGCCCTCCGGTTGCGGTGCCTTTCAGAAAAGAAATGTCAGGTGAGCTGAGCGAAAACGGCATGACCGGCAGAAAGTATCCTGCCGCTTGAAAGTTTCAAGCCGCGTCGCCTTGGAACTCTTGGCTCATCACCATTTTCAGGTTTGCACAATTGAGGCACACTCACTCACGCGCTCCGCGCGATTCCAAAAATGCCGCCATTTCCTCGCGCCCAAATTTTCGAGCGATTCCGAGAACAGAAAGCCCTGCTGCATTGCGGGCGTTGATGTCTGCCCCGGACTCGAGAAGCGCAATCGTGTTCGGACCCGTCACGCCACACTCGGCAGCGATCATCAGCGGTGTAGTTCCGTCTTTTTTTCTGATATCCGCTTTGGCTCCGCGGGCGACAAGCTTGCGGATAATTTCCGCAGCCGACCGCCCTACTTCATTATCATCGGTCGGTTGGTATCTTCCGGCGAGGGAGTGTAGGAGATGCACGCCAAACACTTCCGAGCAACGATTGATATCAGCCCCTCGCGCAAGGAGGAGATCAACCACATCGAAGTGGTTGTTATTTGCCGCCCAACTAAGCGCTGTGCGCTGATCGTTTTTTGCCACAAACACATCTGGAGGCAATCCCGCGTCAAGCAAACGAGCTACCTCAACGAGATCGCCTTGTTTTGCGGCCTCGATCAACATGGCTGTCGGTGAGTTGTCCCGGCGAGCTGTGGCTTCATCAGGAAATACCCCAAACCTGCGTAGCATTCCGACCGTCGGGCGATGGCTCGCCCAATTGGCCAGGCTCCCTTTCTTGGTTTGTTCCTTGGGATCGGCACCGGCGGCCGCAAGAAGAAGAATCCCCCAATCATTTCCAGCCTGTGCAGCCATGGTCAACGGAGTTTCACCGGAATTTTTTTTCGCACTTGGGTTGGCACCGCGCAGAAGGAGATTGATTGCCATGCGGTCTTGTGGCCATCCGGGCTCGGTCAGAGCCGCCATGAGCGGCGTGCGCCCACTCTTGTCGCCCAAATTTGGATCCGCGCCAACAACCACGAGCAAGTTCACAAGAGACTCTCTTCGTTTTTCAACCGCGCGCAGGAGTGCCGTCTTGCCCTTGGCGTCCTTCTCATTGACGTCCCACCCGTTGTTGAGGGCATCTATGACACTGTTGAGATCTGCTGCAAGAATGGCATCAGCAATTCTCCTGCGGGGAGTCCGGTGTTTGTCATTCTCGTGTGTGTCACATATCTCCTGCAAGAGCTTGACGATTTCCGGAGACTTTCCTTGCGTTGCGAGGGTTAGCGGGAGTTTTTCAGGAGGAACCCCAGGAGGATTCACCTGGGCACCCCGCCAAAGAAGATACTCCGCTACAACAAAATCACCGTCTCTGGCGGCACAGGCCAACGGAGTCAATCCGTCGTTGCTCCGAGAATTAAGATCCGCCCCGCCGAGAACCAGCATTTCAAGCATCATCATCTTGAGATCCGGCTCAAGCGGCCGCACCGGATTCAGCAAAGCATGCAGGGGAGTCCGCCCGGCAGCGTCACGGGCATTGATGTTGGCGCCGGCAGAAAGGAGCGCGAAGGAACTGATCTGGTGCCCGCGCCAAGCTGAAATGTGCAGCAACGTGCGACCTTCGGAATCCCGGATGGCATCAATATCCGCCGCCCTCATCTGACGAAGACCCGGAACATGTTGTTCAGGAACCCCCACGTCGTTGTGGGCCAATGCGAGCAATTCACTCTCAGCATGCGCATTCACAAAGTTTATCAAGAACAGAGCAACCCAAAGGAGGCGAACTATGCGTCCGCAGGGCAGCTGATTCTTGTATGAAATTTCTATTCGGCCCTCTGGGTCGTCTGCTCGGAGTTTGAGGCTGGAAGTAAGGGGAGACATTTTTTGGATGTCAGCAAATCGGGCCTTGAGCGTCAAGCGCCACGCATCCCGAAATGAGGGTCCGGCGGGTGGGCGATCGCAATGGTCGCCAAAAGAATGAGCGCCAACTGCAGCGATCCCAACCAGTGGATGACACGCCAGGCGGTGGAGTTTTTTTTGCGCTCTTCGACCAGTCGCATCCGCTCAAGCGCAGTCAAGAAACGCGCCCTCCGGTTGCGGTGCCTTTCAGAAAAGAAATGTCAGGTAAGCTGAGCGAAAACGGCATGACCGGCGGCAACAGCCGCACCGCCGGATTTGGCGGCGCGGCTGAAACCTAGCGTGCGTTATTTCCCTGTCTGAATGCTGAATATGGCGGGCGCGTCATTACTCCAGCCCGTATTGCCACTCTCGAAGCCGGGATTGGTGACGCGGTTCACTCCGCCCGATGTTCCCAGAAAGACCTCGTCGAGATACATCGTTCCGGCCGCATTGGCGAAGGCTGTATCGAAGCTGAGATACACCCGCTGACGGTTCCCCGCGTTGAACACAGGCGTGGTGAATTTCGTCCAAGTCGAGGTCGCATTGATCCGCACAGAGGCGAGCCGCCTTGTCCAAGCGGCGTTCGCCCAGACCTGCAGCTCAAGGGATCCGCTGCCCTTCACCCAGACGCTGGCGGTGTGGTTCGCATTAGGCGTGACGGTGACAGTTTGATAGAAATCCTTGTAAGTCGCGGTCGCAGGAATTTTGGCCATCGCGGACCAGGATCCATTGAAAACAATACCGCCCGGCGCAGGCGTGGGTGTGCCAGTCGGACTGGGTGTTGGAGTAGCGGTCGGCGTTGGACTTGGAGTCGCCGTGGCCGTAGGTGTCGGGCTCGGCGTTGCAGTTGGAGTGGGTGTGGGAGTCGGGGTTGCAGTTGCCATAGGTGATGGCGTCGCTGTCGGCGTGGGCGTCGGCGCGCCGCTCTGGAGCTTGTCGCGAAGCGTCTTCACGATCTGCTGCATGGTGGTGTCGCTTTTAAAATCCTGGATGTATGTCCACCAGAAAACACCGCCGATACTGCCGGGATAATCGAAAGCAGCATTGTAGTATTGCTCGGCGACAGTCCGCTTGGCGGCGAGCGTGTCTGTCTGATTGTAAGCCCACCAGAATTGCTGGCCAGCTATCCAATACCCCAGCTCGCCAAGGCCGATCTTCTGCGTTGGAAATTCCGCCCGCAGGGTTTTCATGACCTGGTCGAACGCGACACCCATCGGCGCCTGCTCCTGATATTGGGAAAATGTCACAACATCGATATTCGCCCGCGTTGAAGCGGGAAGGTTCGCATTCATCCAAGTGAACATCGAATACGCCACCGTGTCCGTGTTGATTTGCCAAAAGAATGTCAGAAAGGTCGGCTTGCCCGGGGCGCGCGCCTTCACCTCGGCGGCGGCATCCGCAATGCGCAGCCCGATGTCGCTGGTCAGCCAGCTTCCATTGACCTCGTTGCCGACCTCCCACGCGTCGATCTGCGGGAATGCGGTGATGTAGTCGATGAAGCGCTGCTTGTATTGGGCGCGCGTGTAGCCTTTGTCGTAGGTGGAGTCGATCGGTTGGCCCAGAACTTTCACGCCCTTCGACTTCGCGTAGTTCACGAGGTTCGTGTAGGTCGAAGGCGCCTGGCCTGCATCAAAGACGATGCGGATCCACGCATAGGGCGCGGCAAGTGTGGCTGCCAGATCCACATTCACCTGGTAGTTCGAAACCGTGTCGATCGTGAATCCAATCCATGGCGTCAGGGTCGCCTTATTCGCGGCGGCATAGACAGGTCCGTGCTCGGCGAGTATCGCATCGTAGGCCACTGCGAGATTGTCCAGCGCGAGTTGACCGGCTTTTCCCTTGGCCGATTCAGGGCTGTAGACATCCACCCCGGCGAGCTGCGATGCGGCCGCCTGATAGGCCGTGGTGAACTTCGCGGACGGCACATAGTCCGGCCTCGCGGCACGCGCCGCATCGAGTTTCTTTTTCACATCCAACGCCGCCTGGTAGGTGAAATTGATCGTCGCCGCCGTGCTGAAGCCCGCGCCGCCATTGTCCAGAATCAAGAGTTGATAACCACCGGGAAGGGTCGGCCAATTGAAAGCCAATGCCACGGCTTGGGACGGAATATTGAAAGCGAGGTTCGAACCCGAGGTGTAGAGCGGCCCGCTGCTGATGGCACGCATGTTGGCAGGGTTCAGCAAAAAGTCGTTGTTGTAGCCTGCTCCGCCGTTGTTCGAAGCCGAGCGCACCTGGGTGGGAGTCAGCGCCGTTCCATTGCGGTCGAAAAAGAGCAGCGTCACCGTGCCGCCAGCCTGCGCGGAACCGCGCAGGGAGAAGGCAACGACTATGACGGCCGCGATGAAAGCAAAGGCGAGACCGGGCAAAAGGAGATTTCGCAGGCCAACGCGTTTTTCATTGGGATTTTCAGTTTTGTTTTCCATGGAGCAAAAACTAAAAGCCACCGCTTTCCTGCTCCATGGGGTCTTCGCCTGCTTTTGCGCTCCAGAGGTTGCCCCGCCCGTTTCACAGCCTACCTGTGACAATGTATGAAAACAGTAATTGACCACTTACGCCAACGCGGGAACCAAGGAACGCGCGTCGGCCTGATTTTTTTCATCCGAACGCCGTTCACCGTCGTCCTCGTTTTTGCGATTCTCCACGGCTGCGCCTTCAGGCCGCCGGACTCCACCGTCGAACCGGGATTCAAACCGGCCGCCACCGTGGCCACCCCGCTGGCAAGCGCACAACAACCGATGGACGCACCATCCATACGGGCCAAAAGCGCCATCCTGATCGACGCGCAGAGCGGCAAGACGCTCTATGAAAAAAACGCCGACGAGCGCCTGCCCATTGCCAGCACACAAAAACTCCTAACCGCGATGGAAGTCATCGCCGAGGGCGGACTCGAGCAGGATGTGCAAATAACCATCTGGGACCAACTCCAACCACCGACAAAACTCGGCCTCATCGCCGGCACAAGCCACCGTCGACTCGACCTCCTCGGCGCCATGCTCGTGAGCAGCGCCAACGATGCCGCCAGCGCCCTCGCCAACGCCGCCGAGGGATCCTACGGCGATTTCATTTCGCGCATGAACTCCCGCGCCGAACGCCTCGGCGCAAAACACTCGCTCTTCCTCAATCCCCACGGACTCGACATGCCCGGCCAGCACTCGACCGCGAGGGATGCCGCCATCATCGCCTACCACGCCTACCGCATCCCACTCATCCGCCACTTCGCCGCGCAGGAGATGATCCCCTTCAACTACGGCGACGGACGCACCATCCTGCTCGAAAACACCAACATCCTCCTCTGGAACCGCCCAGCCTACTTCAACGGCCTCAAAAGCGGCTTCACCATCGAAGGCGGAAAATGCCTCGTCGCCAGCGCCAAGCACGACGGCCGCGAAATCCTCATCGTCCTCCTCGGCAGCACCCAGGAGGAAGTCTTCCGCGACGCCAAACGCCTCTTCCGCTGGTATGAAAAACAGGTGAAAACGAATGCTACGGGCGATGCTCAGTCGGTGCGTTGATGGGGTGTGCGTTGCGGGAATGGAAGCACGCTGGGGTTAAAAATGGGTCAGGCGAGGACGCTGACACTCCAAGTGGGTCGGCGCGCTACCGCGCGGGCTGTGGATTCGAAATAGTCATCCTCTGGCATGACGCATCTATTTTTAAAGCGTATCATTTTATTGATTAATTGAAATTTTTGAACTCAGCGCATAATATTTTATTCAATGTTATGGTCAGCACAGGAAATCACTCACGCTTTGGCGACACGGGTGAGGCAATTGCGATTAGAGCGGGGTTGGACCCAAAAAGAGCTTGCGGAGCGGGCGGGTATTTCCTCGGCCACCTACCAGCTTTTTGAACAGACGGGGCAGATCGCCTTGGAACGATTGGTTAACATTTCGATCGCACTTTCCCGGACGGGCGAAATCGAAAATCTTTTTTCGCCCATGCCGATCCGCTCGGTGGATGAACTGGCTCCGAAACCTCAACGCCAACGCGGAAGGCGACGCCTGTGATCCTGCGCGTTCTTTATCATGGCGGCCCCGCACCGCAACTGGTCGGGCGATTGGGAGAGGATTCGCGCACAGGCCGGATTTTTTTTGAATACGAGGCCGCTTGGCTGAAAACCGGGCGCGAGCTTTCACCTTTCCATCTGCCGCATTCGCTCGGAACCTTGCCGTCCAGTCACGACCAGCCCGCGTTTGAAAACCTGCACGGACTTTTTTGGGACACCTTGCCCGACCACTGGGGACGCCTCCTGTGGGAACGGTATGTGACGGCGGCAGGACTCGATCCGGCAGGCATCTCGCCGCTCGGGCGTCTGGCCTATGCAGGCAGCCGGGCAGTCGGCGCGTTGAGCTACGAGCCCGAGGCTCCCACAGGCTCGGATGACGAAAAATTAGCCGAAGCCATCCAACTCGCCGCACTCGATCGGAATGCCGCGCGGCTCAACGCCGAGCAAAGCTCAACGCCCTCGGAACTCCTTTCCCTCCTGCAAGCGGGAGCATCCGCTGGCGGCGCAAAACCCAAAGCCTTGCTTTTTTTGGACGACTCCACGGACGCAGCTTTCCTGCTTCCGGGCGATGGACGCTCTCCTTGGGTGGTCAAATTCTCATCCGTTCCGCACACGCACAAGGACTCCCGGGAAGAGGGGCGCGTCGAATACGCCTACGGCCTCATTGCAGCAGCCGCCGGCATTCGCATTCCGGAATCCCGTTTGTTGGAAATCAATACGCCGAAAGGAAAACGGGCTCTCTTTGCCGTGCGAAGATTCGACCGTCCGGTGGACGGCGCGAGACTCCACCTGCACACACTTGCCGGCCTGAGACACATCCACCATCAAGCCCCGGGGTTTTCCTACGAGATCATTGCCGACACCCTCCTCCGCATCACGGGTGACCGCCGGGAACTCCGCGAATTGGCACGACGCGCAGCCTTCAATATTCTGGCGGGAAACCGGGACGACCATGCCAAAAATTTCAGCCTCCTCATGGATTCCAGCGGCCAATGGAGCCAATCCCCCGCCTACGACATCACTCCAAGCCCCGGCCCGGGCAGACAAGGCATCCATGTCGCAGCCCTCAACGGATCTGCAACCCCGACCAAGCAGGATTTCCTATCCTTCGCAAAACGCGCGGAACTCGACGACGCCGAAGAAATTTTTGAAAAAGCGCGCGATGCTGTTCACAACTGGCCGAGCTTCGCCAAGCAAGCCGGACTGCGCGACGCCAACATCAAAAAAATCGCCTGCTTTCATAATTCCAGTGGCCGGTAGGTTTTGAATTTTTAACGTGTCGCCTTCCCTTGATAGAGTTAGGAACGAGACAAGCCAATGTCTCGTTCCTACCTCCATCAAGAGGCTTGCGGCGCTCTGCGCCGGCTTGGTTCGTTCGGCGGTCATAGACGCGCCGCTACAATAAAAACCTTCAAGAGAGAAGCTCTCATCGGCCTTTTTCAGCGGAGGGCTGGCTGTGGTTGATATTTGGGTCAGGCGAGGACGCTGACCCTCCCGGGAGTCGATGCGCGCTGCCGCGCGGATGGTCCCTGTAGCGGCTGTCTGTGCCTGCCGGATCGTGCCGCGCTCTGGCGCTCGCAGAACACCTCTATAGTAGCGTCAGCAGACCCGTCTTTCATGTGAAAATTTCACCTTTCCAAAGCATTTTTGTGAATTCCTCGGCATGCAGAATCCATATGCCGTCCGGCGTCAGCCTCTTTCCCGGCTCGAGTCCAACAAGAATCCTCATTTTCACCTCGGGGTGGTCTTTTGCCAATTCACGAAGGCCTTTCAAATGATTGTCGCGGATACGTTGAGAGGATTTGCATTCGATCGCGCACTGCATGTCATTCACAACAAAATCGACTTCGGCTCCCGAGCTGAGACGCCAATAAGAGAATGCAGCGAAAAGGCCGGCGTAGGCATTGTAGCAATTCAGTTCGTGAAAGACCCAATTTTCAAAGGCCTTTCCATAGGCCTCCGAGCCACGCTGCACATTGCCCCTCTGCGCCAGGAAATTGGCCACTCCCACATCGCTGAAATAAAATTTTTCGGCCAGAGAGACCCGTCGCTTAGGGCGTTTTCGAAAAGGAGGAAGCATTCTGCCCACCAGCGTGTCGACAAGGATTTCAAAATAGGCGCGAATCGTTTCCCGTGAAACTCCCACATCCCTCGCAATCGTAGAAAAATTGACCATCGATGCATCGGAAAAGGCTGCGGCTTCCAAAAAATGGGAAAAAGGCGGCAGATGCCTCACCAAGCCCTCAGCCATGATTTCCTCCTTGAGATACTGCGAAACATAGGCGTCCAGCAGTCGGCTTGGCGAAGACGAGAGATAAATCCTCGGCAATGTCCCGTTGTTCAGCATTCGGTCCAAGTCGAAATTCGCTCCCAGTTCCTGCGAGCAAAACCCGAACAACTCATATCGCAGTCCTCGCCCACCGAGCAGATTCCCATGTCCACGCTTGAGCTTGCGCGCACTGGAGCCGCAGAGAGCAAAACAAACCCCCTCGTTCTCGTGCAACCAGTGGACCTCGTCGAGAAGAGCAGGCACTTTTTGGATTTCATCGATAACCACAAATTTCTCTCCACCCGCAGCGAGTTCCTGCCGCAAATATTCTGGGTTTGTAGAAAATCGCCGGTAGGCATCCGCTTTAAGCAAATCCACCCATTTCACACCCGGATAGGTTTGTTTGAGCAAAGTGCTCTTGCCCGCCTGACGCGGACCCCAAAGAAAAAACATTTCCGTCCCGTGCAGCGGAAGATTCAAAGCTCGTGAAATATTTGCAACCATTGGTTGCAAATTACATGTTAATTGCAAGTTGTCATGGCAATTTCACAAACCGGTCCGTTGTAGCGGTTGTCTGTGACTGCCGGATCGTGCCGCGCTCTGGCGCTCGCAGAGCGCCGCTATAGTGAGCTTGCGCCGCTACGCGCCGGGTCTCATGTTCGGCGGTCATAGACCGCCGCTACAGGGGCTTTGGTTTTTGGCTTGTGCGAGTTCGTTTAGAAAGGATGGCAAGTTTGTGACGAGCAGGCTGTCCGAGCGGATTTCCTCTGCCGTTTTGCAAATGAGAATCTGCTTGGAGGCTCCGACGAGTTCGGCGGCTTTTTGAAGTCCCTTGATCATGGCTTTGGTCGGATCGGAGGTGAGTTTGATCTCGATGGCCCAGCGATCCCCTGCCCAGTCGAGCAGGAGATCGGCCTCGATCCCATCGGATGTCCGAAAAAAATAGGGCTCGGCGCTCAAACCGAAGAGACCCAGCGAGGCAAGGATTTGTTCGACCACGAAACCTTCCCAACTGTAACCGACCCACGGCTGATTGTAGAGGTGCTCGATGTTTTGCACATTCAAGAGGGCGTGGAGCAAACCGCTGTCGCGCCAGTAAAGGCGTGGTGTTTTGACAAGGCGTTTGGTGATGTTACCAGACCAAGGACGCACACGGCGGATCAAAAAAGTCTCCTCCAAAAAATCGCAATATCCCACGACGGTCTTGTGATCGATTCCGAGTGCACAGCCGAGTTCCGAGGCATTCAGGGGTTGGGCATTCACGGCCGCCAGCATACTCAACAGGCGACGGGTGCGCTGGGGCTTCGCGGGGAAGCCCCACTCTGGCAAATCCCGCGTCGCCAACAGCTCCAAATAATCTTTTTGCCAGTCGGGAAAGCGAGTGCCATCGAGAATCCCGCCATCCGGAAACCCGCCGCGCAACCAGAGACTCTCCCAACAATCCACTCCGAGGGGTCCAGATAACTCGGGAAATGTCAGAGGCTCCATTGAAACAAGCCCCATGCGTCCGGCAAGGGATTCCGAGACATTTTGCATGAGGGCGGGTGAGACCGAACCAAGCAGGAGGAAGCGTCCGTTGCGCTTGCGGTCGGTATCGATCGCGCTGCGCAAGCGAGGAAAAATCTCCGGCGCGCATTGAGCCTCGTCGATGACGACCAACTCCTCTCCCCGCATAAGGCGATCCCACTCCGAATCCAAGCGCAGGGCCGATCCCTGACTCTCCATGTCGAAATATCTGCCGCCAAAATTTTTTGCGAGCGTTGTCTTTCCGCATTGTCGCGGGCCGAGCAGTGAAATCGCTGGATATTTCTCCAACTTTTCAACCACCAATCTCCGATAGAAACGATCAATCATTTCTTGCATTTTGGTAATAAATTCCCATTTTGCAAGAAAATCGGGAAATTTATTTGAGAAATGCAATTATCTTGTGATCTAATACATGTAAGTGAGGTATTTACCAGTTTTTTTCAAACTAGCCTGAATATGAGTCCAAGGCAGGGGTGTCAAAGGCGTGCGCTTTCGCGGCGGGGGGCAACGATTTCGGCGGTCACAGACCGCCGCTACAGGTCGGTCGGCGACATAAAACTGGGGCTTGCTGCGCTCATGTAGACTGGCTCTGTTTGAAATTTGGGCAGGCGAGGACGCCGACCCTTCAAGTGGCTCGGCGTGCTGCCGCGCGGGCTTTGGATTTCGGATAGTCATCTTCTGGTATGACTCATCCAGTTTTAAAGCATATTATTTTAATTGTTAGTTGAAAATTCTGAATTCAACACATAATATTTTAGTTAATGTTATGGTCGGCACAGGAAATAGCCAAAGCTTTGGCGACACGGGTGAGGCAATTGCGATTGGAGCGGGGATGGACCCAGGCAGAGCTTGCTGAGCGAGCGGGTCTTTCACCGGCCACCTACCAGCTTTTTGAACGAAAGGGGCAGATCGCCTTGGAACGCTTGGTCAATATTTCGATCGCGCTTTCCCGCACGGGGGAAATCGAAAATCTTTTTTCGCCCACACCGATCCGCTCGGTGGATGAACTTTCTCCGAAGCCTCAACGCCAACGCGGGAGGAGACGCAAGTGATCCTGCGCGTTCTTTATCATGGCGGCCCCGCACCGCAACTGGTCGGTCGACTGGGAGAGGATTCAGAGCGATCAGGATCTAATGAAGCGCTTCAAAAAATCCTGCACAAGATTGTCCGATGAGCCGATGCTTCCGCGATGGAAGCTTGGCGGGCTCATGCACCCATCTCCGCAAAGCATTCCGGTTTCGAATTGGAGGTCGCCGGTGGCAGAATCGAAATCCAGAAACAAAATGGCGCAATCCGTTTCGCCGCACTTGAAATCCTCGTCTTCGCTCACATCCACCGTGCTTCCATCTACAAAACCGATGGGCTCGCCGGCATACGGCTCGGAAATGCTCAAAAGCAAGGTTTCCCCGCCTTTTAGCTTTGTCTCGAGTTCGGGAAAACGCTGCTCCCTATCGTATCGCGGGAGATTCTCCCAATCCTGCTCATACAGAGCGTCGTGTTCGGATTCAGTGGCAAGGGTTGCCGCTTGGAACTCTTCGCCACAAACGGCGTCCGAAAAATCCGCAACCGCGTGAAAGAGGGCTTGGAGATCGAAGGATGCAAGGGGAATAATGGTTTTCATGATTCTTGGTGGAGATGAATTGGCGATGGCCTGGGTTATTCTGCCTTTTGTGGCACGAAACCAAAGGTGACTTCACCACCGCCCACCGGGCCGCAGGCCATTCCGCCGGGGTCTTCGTAACTGCGCAATTCCAGCCCCGGCAGGCTGATTTTCTCGATGATTTCGCATATCGACAGAAACTCCTCGGGATCATCATCGGATGGGATTTCAATTTCCGCATCCTTCGATTCCGGAAGTGAAAGATGCTCATTGAAAAGCTTGGATCGATACTCAAATCCCGCATACGCGGCGACATCGACCGCCAAGAAAAGCAGATGCTCGCAGGCATCACTCGCCTCCCAACACCACTCCGTGGCATCAGCCGTTCCGGAGCCTGGATAGTGCATTTTTGCACAGAACGGACAATCGATTCGATCCTCGTCATCGGCGGGGTCGACCTCGTGCACTTCGCGCGCCTTTTCACGGGCTGTTATTAGTTTCTGGGTTTCAGGGCGCTCAACGCCATCGCCATTGTTCCAGATTGCTTGAACGGGACAGATATCCAGCGCTTCGAGACAAAAAGACTCCTCTTCGGGAGTGGACGGCTGTTTGCATACATAAAAATAGCCCTCGGCTTCGTTGCGACGGAAGTTGTCGGGCGCAGTCGCAACACACAGGTTGCAATCAATGCAGTCGCTATTCACATAGAAAATGCCGGAGACATTTTCGGGATACTTTGTTGGGGTTTCACTCATAGGATTTTTCAGAGGTTAGTGTGATGTGGTATGGTTGTTTTGGGTGTTGGAAAAAAAGTATTTACCACGGGCTCTTCAACTCTTTGAAGGCCTCATTGCGGTCGAGGTAGGTTTTGCTAAAGCCCCAAGGTTTTTCGGGCTTGGCGATTCGATTGCGAATGCGGAGGGGCGGTTCGTCAGGTGTGGCGTCGATGATGCGCTGGGATTCTTCGCGCTTGTCGAGGGCTTCCATGACCCAGGCGCTTCGCAGGACATCGGGTAGCGTTCCCATGAGGCTGTGGATTTGCCTGTAGCGCAGCGAGAGTCTCTGCCAGACGGTGTCTTCGACGGAGCCTTCGTAGCGGAAGGAGGCCACGAGGACATCCGCCTTGGGTTGCCCGATGCGCCGCACGCGGCCTGTGCGCTGGTCGAGTCGTGTGGGCGACCACGGGGAATCGAGGTTGATGAGGGTGGAAAGGTGGTATTGGAGGTTGAGTCCCTCGGAGGCGGCGTCGGTTCCGAAGAAAATGGCGAAATCACCGCGTGCGGCGCGATCTTTCAAGGCGCGGCGGTCTGCTGAAGTCCACTCGCCATCTATCCAGATGCCGGCTTTGCCTTCGCCCGCATAAACCGGAATCTCGCGACCAGCCAGATGGGGTTCGCGGGAGAGGAGTTCGGCGAATCGACTCGCTGTCTCATAATATTGGGAAAAGACGATGCACCCGCGATCCGCCCAGCGGCGGTGGAAGAGAAATTCTTTGAGGCGGGAGAGCTTGGCGTCGAGGTGAAGGCTGCCGTGCAGTTGTTCGATGATCTCAGCGAGCTTTTGGGATTCCTCGGTGGTAGCGCTGGCTATCAGTTCGGGTAGGCTGGGGGCCGAATCCTCGTCGTCCTCGTCTTCCTCCTCCTCGGTGGCGGCTACTTCTTTGCGGAGAAGCCGCTCGGTTGTTTTGAATCCGGCAAAAAACGAGCTTCCCATGCGTCGAAGTAAGAGAGTTTCGAGAAATCCCGCGCCCTGTTGGCGGCGAGCCAACAAGGCGCAGTATTCCTTGGTCAATTCATAGGCGGCCTGAAGTGGCGTGGGTAATGCGATACGCTCGTCGATAGCCTCCACATCGATTTTCGGCAGGAGCCCCTCCTCTTCGAGGTCCAGACGGGTTCGTTGGATGATGCGCCGCACATAGGGCGAGAGTTCCGGAAGTTTTTCGAGTTGGGCGCGCACCCGCAGGTCTCCGAGCAAGCGGGTTTCGAGCTGGGGGTCGAGGGTGGTTCCTGTGATATTTCGTTGCGAGCGGATGCGGCCGAGATCGGCGTTGTCCAATGCAGTCGGGAAGGGATTTCCGAGCCAAATGAGCGCCTCGCGGGGATCGGTTGGGACATTGCGGTTGCAGGCGATGTCGATGCCCTCCTCTGGCAGTTGACGCCAGCGGCTGGAGATCGTGCCCAGAACCGAATCCGTATCGCCATCGATCGCTTCGAGGAGGTCGAAGGCTTCGATCGGGTCGAGTTGCACAGGCGTGGCGGTGCCGAGAATGAAAGATCGGGTTTTCCGGGAAATCTGGCGCGCAAACCGCATGAGGTTGTTCGGAGCTTTGCGGTTGCCGTTGCGTTGCACCCGCGCCCGGTGGGCTTCGTCGATGATCACACAAGCGTAGCCGCCATGAAGGCTGGCGAGTTCCTCGCGGACTTCGGCGGAGTGGACAACCAGGCCTTGGCTGAGAATTCCGATGCGGCGTGGGCACTCGTTGAGGGCGGCGGGAATTTCTTCTTTGCTTTCGGTGATCCAGCGCCGTCCGGCACTCGACCAGCGCGCGGAGGGCAGGCCCAGAAGCTCGAGAAGCTCGGCCTGCCACTGTTCCACGAGGGTTTTGGGAACAATGATGAGAACCGGCTTTTGCGAGTAAAGGCCCATGAGTGCGGATGCGAGGGCCATTTGGGGTGTTTTTCCGAGGCCTACTTGATCGGCGAGAAGGAATCGCGCTCCAGTTCCCTCCACATGGTGCCGGAAGGCGGTATCTACAAATTGCTGTTGGTAGTCGCGCAAGCCTTGCGCCTTCCGGTAGAGGTCGCTGGTGGTTGCAGCGGCATCGGCGCTGGGAGCCTCGCGCCATTTCGGCAAGTCGATGCGCGTGCCCTCCACAAGGCGTTGGATGTCTTGCAATACGAATTCCGAGAGTGGCACAGAGGATTGCCAGAGATGGTCGAATTCCTCACGCACCCAGGCGACGGCTTCGGCCGAGTCGTCCTCCCACATGAGTTCGTAATTGCCACGCCATGCCTGCCGGGTTTCGTTATTGCTCCCAAGAAACGCTAGGCAGGAACCATCCGCTTTTTCGATGAGACCTGCTTTACCGTGCACGAGGCCAAAGCGGTCGTCCGGGGCGACGCGAATCTCCAGCTTGCCGGAGCCGAGCAGGTCGAGCAGTTGCTTCAATCGGTCGCGCTCCCCGGGCTTCGCTTCCAGCCAATGAGCGCCCCACTCGCGATTCATGGCACTGCCGCCAGTTGCATTAAATTCCCGAGCGTCGAGTTGGGAATTGCAGACGATGCGCGCCTTGCCTTGAAGCTTTGAGATGGCATCGCCTGCGATCTCCAGCACCGAGACGGTGAAATATCCGGCGATGCGGTCGTAGTTTATGGCCCCTTCGAGCTGCGTGTTCAGGTAGTCGCGGTAGGGACTACCCTGACGACTGGAGAACCGGCGAACCATGGCTACAACTGCCCGATGCCGGGCTCGATCTCGCTCAGCCAGTGGGCGGATTTTTGCCAATGCTCGAGCGGCTTCAGCTTTTGGAGAAAGCGGCAAATTGTTCGCAGTGTCGTGGCGCTTTCCGCGGTGGGTGTGCCGAGTTCGTCACGCAGGTAGCGGTGCGCCACCATGGCGTCCTCCTTGCGCTCGGCCTCAGCCACGGCACCCAGCAGGGCGGCGGTGGGTGTCTTTTCACCAATCACGCGGAGCAATGCCGCGCGACTGCGCATTTCAAGTGGGGTCATCAATCGTGCCTCGTTGGCTTTTTTGCTGGCGAGCAGGTCGCCGTAATCCGTGACGCCATAAGCTTTCGACGAGATTTGGTAGAGTTCCTGGCTCCGGTCGCCTTGATATTCCTGCCACAAGCCCATGAGGTAAAACCGCTCGCCACGCGCGAGCTTCTCCCACGCCGCTCCGTCGAATCCCTCGGGATAGAGGCGCTCGTCGCGGAACTTTTCGGCCTGTTGAAGCATGTCGGCCTCGAATTTGTCGCGGGCCAGATCGTTCAATCCTAAAATCTTCTCGTGACCCGTCATCACCTTCAGCACGGCCGTGGGTGCGGACAAAAGCAGGTCGCCAAACTTGAAATTCATCTCCCCGCCTTGGTTGATCGAGTCCATATCGCCGAGCAGGCGCTCGACCTCGCGGGTGATCTCTCCTCGGATTTGTGCCATCGGCTTGGGGGTGCCTGCCTCGCGCGGCTTTAGGACCACGAGATAGGTGGCCTTCACATAGTTACCTTCGCCCTTGGAGGCGTTTTCCGTCTCGGTGCGCACCGCCCACACCGCCAGCGCCTGCATGCCGGAGCGACGGATGACTCGCGTTAGCGAGAGCCACACTTCGTTCGACGAGTGCGTGAACATGATAACCTGCATCCCTCCCGGAAGGGTGTGGCGGCGCAGGTTTCCGTAAATCTCGACCAAAGTGTCTTCAAAGGTCTCGCCCACCTTGCCTTTCACCGCCAAGGCGCGCTTCGAGTCGGCATACCAGTCGGGGAAAAGCTTCGGCAGTTTCTTTTCAACCCATGCGAGGAAAAACTCAGACAACTCGTCGTAGTTTACCGCATCAGCGTAGGGAGGGTCGGTGATCCAGAAATTGCAATTTTCATGCAAGCTTCGCGCATCGCGCGGAACAACAATGCAACCAGAATTTACCGAGTGAGGCTCAAAGGCTCAAAGGGGCGCATCTCCGATAGTTGCAAAAAAAGCTGGACTACAATCCGATTTGAGAGCAAAGAGGGGCCATGCAATGGCCGATCAAAGTTCAGGGACATGAAGTAGGTGAGGAAAAAGTGCGCTGGCT